>RFHL01000868.1 GCA_003696875.1 Bacteroidota bacterium
CAAGCCGCAGGCTAAGGCAGGGACGCTGGCTTTCTTCGTAGGCGGGGAACAAGCAGACCTAGAAAAAATCCATCCCTTGCTGATGCACATGGGGCAGATGGTGCTGCCCCTAGGCCCTGCGGGGCAGGGCAGTGCCTACAAGATGCTGATCAACAGCCTGCTGGCGCAGGCGATGGCGGCCTTTTCCGAGGCCGTGGCTCTAGGGGAAAAGCTCGGCCTGGACCGGAGTTTCCTGCTCCAAAACCTGCCCAAAGCGCCCGTGTGTGCGCCCTTTTTGGCGACCAAGGCCGGCAAGCTCCTGCAGGAGGATACCGACACCCAGTTTCCGCTGGAACTGATGTATAAGGACCTACACCTCGCGGCCCTGAGCGCCTACGAAGCAGGCCTGCCCCTCCCGCTGACAGCGACCGTCAAGGAGCAGTACGCGGCGGCCGTCCAGGCCGGCCGGGGACGGGAAGACTTTTCGGCCATTTTAAACTTTATGGCCGATCCGGGGAAATGAGCTATTTTTTCTTTTTGGGCTTGCGCTGCGGCCCCCGATAAGGCCGTTCCTCATCCAGAACGACGGCCTCCATCACCAGCGCGTGCAGCAGGTCGGGATCGATGTCGCTAACCTGGTGGTAAACGATGCCACCTACTTGCTTTCGGCCGCGAAAATCGAGCAGATCTTTGCTCAGCGGGAATTGGTCGGCCTGGGTAAAAGCCAGTTCGACCCCGCCTTCCTTGCGGACATTCAGATAGCAGATCCAGCTGTGACGATCGTAGAAGGGAATCTTGTAGCGGATCTTGGCCACCAGACCAGCCTGTCCTGTGAGGTACCGATGTAGCGCCTGCAATACGGAGCGGGCCGGCTCTTCCTGATCGTTGATATAGGCTTCGACTGCTTCCATGAGGATTATTTGCCGGTATGGTCGAGGTTTTCGCCCGCATAATAGCCGGTGTCCACGTCCAGGTGGGCCTTGGTAAAGTAGGTCACCTGCCCCACGTGGTAGGAAAAATGCTCGACGACGTGCATGAGGATGCCGATGCCGCTCTCGGTGAAGCCCTGCACGGCGTATTCCCTGACCAACGCCCCGGCGGGAATCTGATCCAGGGCTTCATCCAGATCCTGAGCCAGACTGGCGAGCTGCGCCTTGAGTTCAGCTCGGGACCATCCGCCGCGGGCATCAAACTCCTGTTGTCGCTGCCGGGTATCAGTCTCGCCAAGCAAACCAGCCAGGATCCACTGCCGGACATTGCCAATCAGGTGCAGCACGAGGTTGCCCACCGCGTTGGACTGCGCATTGGGTCGATGCCAGATGGCCTCCTCTGGCAGGAGGTCCAGACACTTCTGGAGCCGGGGGATGGACTCATCCAACAGGCGACGACGTACTTCGCCCAGCAGCAGGCGGGGAAAAATTTGTTGAACAGGGGAAACGGGTTCCATAGGTTAGACGATTGGGGCAATATGCCCGGGAATGAGAAAACGCGGGAGGGGGCGGTTCGGTTTCAACATGCAGCAGACTGCGTTTCAGCCTGTTCGAAATGGTCTGGTATTTGCCTATCTTGATTCTCGTTCGTTTATTCGCCCCGCTTTGGCATAGGTCCAAATATCCGGCAGAGCCTGATGGTATCGCCGGACTATTGGTCAACTTTTTCGGCACCTATGGGCTTCCCAACTCGGGGCAATTGCATACAAAGAACCAATATGATCAAGCGCATTTTTACCTTCGGCTTTTTTCTGCTTGCCGGATACGGCCTACATGCCCAGATCAATCCGCACGCCATTGGGCTCCGGCTTGGGGGCGACGGAGATATCGGAGAAGCGGAAATATCCTACCAGCGCGCGCTGGGGGCGTCAAATCGCCTGGAGTTGGATGTGGGGTTTGGCGGGAACAGAAGAGAAAACAGATTGTATGTGGTAGGTATTTACCAATGGCATTGGAACATTACCAGCGGCCTGAATTGGTATGTCGGGCCGGGAGGGGTCATTGGCCTTTACTCATACGACCGATCGGACGGCTATATCAGCGTGGGTTTAGGTGGGCAAATAGGCATGGAGTTTGACTTCAAATCACTGGGCGCCCCCATCTTGCTAAGCATAGATGCCCGGCCCATGTGGGATTTTATCGGAGATCATTCTGGACTCGGTTGGGGCGCGGCATTGGGGATCCGGTACACTTGGTAACATCCGGCATGTCCTGGCATCATGCCTGTTGACCATCGGGATGGGAAGGAAGAGACAGGCAGATTTTTGGGGGCATTTTTTTCGCCTCCCTGGTTACACTTCCCGCCCGGCGGGAATAGAAGCTCGGAGGCCCGGCTATGACCGGCCTCAATCGGAAAAAAACCGATTACTGGCGGCTTCTTGGAGCCCGGCCTGCTCGACAGGCCGGGCTTTTTGGTATTGGACCCGACTACAGCCGGTACCCCTCCATCACCAGATCCTTATGTTCCGGATGCCGCCGGATGTAGGCGGCGATGTACGGACAGAGCGGTAGTACCACCTTGCCCTGCGCCCTGGCCCAGTCCAGGGCCGTTTGTGCCAGTGCACTCCCAATGCCGCGCCCTTCCAGTCCCTCCGGGACTGCGGTGTGGGTAAAGACAATCTTGTCGGCGCGGTTCATGTATTCGGCTACGGCCAGTTTCCCCTCCACCTCGGTTTCGAAGCGGTCTTGGGCCTCATTATTGACGACGGTAAAAGCACTCATTTTTTTTTCAATGTTCAAACACTAAATCGTACGATAGCGCATCCAAAACGTTATGGTGCGACGGGCTCAATCCGCATGTACCCGATAGACCCGATAACCGTAGATGGCAATCACGACAAAACAGATCAAAGGGAGAACAAATGAGGCTGCCTCCGGCGTCAGGAAGCTGGCTGACCAGCTATCAATGATGAGTGCCTGCAAGGGCGGCATGATGGAGCCCCCAAAGATGGCCATGATCAGACCAGCGGCGCCAAACTTGGCGTCGTCGCCGGTACCGTGCAAGGCAATGCCATAGATGGTGGGGAACATGAGCGACATGCAGCCCGACACGGCAACCAGCATGTAGAGGCCAGGCCGGCCGCCGACAAAGATTACCCCCAGGGTAAGGAGAATACCCCCCAAGGCAAGCGCTGTAAGCAGGGCCCCGGGGCGAACATATTTCAGGAGAAAGGTGCAAATGAAGCGGCTGGTGGCGAAGAGCACCATCGCGTAGATGTTGAACTGCTGGGAGAGCACCTCAGCCTCCCGCTCGGGCATCCCCTCGGCGGTGAAGACGGCCGTCCCATACTGGATGATGAAGGTCCAGCACATGATCTGCGCCCCGACATAGAAGGTCTGGGCGATGACGCCTTCGCGGTAGCGCTGCAGATTCAACAGCCGGCGCAGGCTGGCGCCGATATTGAGGCGATGGTCCTTTTCCTGATCCTGGGGCATCTTCACCAGAGCAATCACCACCAGTATGACCAGGATAAACAAGCCGATGGCCACATAGGGTCCGCGCACAATGGCCAAGTCGGCCATTTTGACGGCCTCAAAGGCCTCGGTACCCAGTTCTTGCCGGGCGGCGTAGTCGCGGGCATCAAGCCGGGCCACGATCATCTCTTTGGCTGTCCACATGCCGAGCAAGGAGCCAAGCGGGTTGAAGGCCTGGGCCAGGTTTAGCCGCCGGGTGGCCGTGGCCTCATCGCCCATAGCCAGGATATAGGGATTGGCACTCGTCTCCAGAAAGGACAGCCCACAAGTCAGGATAAAATAGGCCGCCAGGAAGGGCCCGAACATCCCCAGCCAACTGGCGGGAATGAAGAGCAAGGCCCCGGTAGCATACAGCCCCAGACCCACCAGGATACCCGATTTGTAGGTGTATTTTTTGATGAAGAGGGCCGCCGGGAAGGCCATGGCAAAGTAGCCGCCGTAGAAGGCAAACTGCACCAGCGACCCCTGGAAGTTGCTCATCAGGAAGATCTTCCGGAAGGCCGCCACCATAGGATTGGTGATATCATTGGCGAAGCCCCAGAGGGCAAAGCAGGAGGTAATCAGGACAAAGGGGAGGACGATTCCCGCCGGGATCACCGGGATTCGCGATTCAGAAGGAGTAGCCATGCGAGTAAGCCGTTTGGACAGAAACCAGGAGGTATCGAAAATACATTCCCGTGCCGCAAGAAAAAAACCAAGCCTTTGCACAAGCAAGAGCAACTCTACGGTCGTCCGCTACCAGGCAGCCCCGTCACCATGGACTTCGGTTTTTATCCCCCCAAAAACCCAAAGAGGCTGTCCCAGGCGAGACAGCCTCCTGATACGTGGCCGCAGCTGATTACATCAGCTTGCGGATGATGTCCTCCTCGCTGATGCCCTCGGCTTCGGCCGTAAAGCTCGGCACGATGCGGTGCCGTAGCACGGAGAAGGCCACCTGATTGACTTCTTCAATATCAGGGGAATACTTGCCCTTGAGCAAGGCCTGTGCCTTGGCCCCCAGGATCAGGTACTGCGAGGCGCGGGGCCCCGCGCCCCAGGTGATCAGTTCCTTGATCTCTTCAGAAGCATGGAGCGTCCCGATGCGGGTGCGGTTGACGAGGCGCACAGCGTGCTCCACCACATTGTCCGGCACCGGCACCTCCCGCACGAGTTTCTGGAAGTAGATGATGTCTTCCTTGGAAAGGATCGTTTTGAGCTCCACCTGCTGGGGCGTGGTGGTCCGCTTGACAATCTCTATTTCCTCCTGGATCGAGGGATAATCCACCCGGATGTTGAACATGAATCGGTCGAGCTGCGCCTCGGGCAGGGGATAGGTCCCTTCCTGCTCAATGGGGTTTTGGGTAGCGAGGACGAAGAAAGGGGGCTCCAGGCGATGGGTTTCGCCGGCGATGGTTACTTTTTTCTCTTGCATGGCCTCCAGCAGGGCGGCCTGTGTCTTGGGCGGGGTCCGGTTGATCTCATCGGCGAGGATGATGTTGGCGAAGATCGGCCCCTTGACAAACTTGAAGTACTTGTGATTGGTATCCTCGTCGATCTCCAGAATCTCGGTCCCGACGATGTCACTCGGCATCAGGTCGGGGGTGAACTGTATCCGGCTGAAGCTGAGGTCCAGGACCTCGGCGATGGTGCTGATCAAGAGCGTCTTGGCCAGCCCGGGTACGCCCACCAGCAAGGTGTGTCCCTTACAAAACAAGGCAATGAGCAGCTTGTCTACGACTTCATCCTGACCAATAATTACTTTTGCGATTTCCTGCTTGAGCTCCTTGTACTTGTGCGCAAGGGCGTCTGCAGCTTCTACTGCTGACTCGTACTTTGCCATTCAGTCCAGTTTTGGAGTGCGTTCTGGCACTCTGTGGGTTTGATATCAATATAGATGTTTTTCCGGGCCGATTCCAACCAATTCTCAAAGTTTTCGGCCTGCTTGGCCTGTAGAGCGGCATTTCGGATCTTCTGGTAATCGTCCCGGAGGTTGGGGGCGTGAGGCGGAATCTTCGTCTTGAGATAGATCACATGAAAGGCGCGGGAGCCATCCTGCTGGAAATATTCCTCCGGCTCGGAAATCTCTCCAGGGCTCATTTCGTCGATCTTAAAATAGAGGTCGGCATCGAGGGCATCCAGCGGAATCCGCAGGTCCCCGGTTTGGGGATTGGAAATGCAACCCCCGCAGTGCTTGGTAGCGCGGTCCTGCGAGTACTGGATGGCTGCCTGCTCAAAGGTGAGCGAGTCGGTACGGATTAGCTCCAGTATCTTGTTCAAAGAATCAATGGCGATGGAGTCCCCCTGCGGGCTGTACTGCAGCCGCTTGAGGATGTGGCTCGCGTGCACACGCTCGCCCCGTCGCTCGTGCAGATACACGATGTGGTACCCAAACTCGGTCTTGAAAGGCTCGGAGACGTCACCCGGACGCATTTGGTAGACGACCGATTCAAACTCAGGGACCATCTGTCCCCGGCCAAACCAGCCGAGGTCGCCCTTGCGGGCGCGGCCACCCGGCTCGTCGGTATTGCCAGCGGCGAGCACTCCGAAATCGGCCCCTTCCTCTACAACCATCGCCCGCAGCGTTTTCAATTTTTCCTTGGCCCGCTCCTCGCTCTCTTCAGAAAAAGGGGGCTTGATTACGATGTGATTCAGCACCACTTCAGCCGGCAAAAAGCCCAGGCTATCCTTGGGGATGCTGCGGAAAAACTGCTTCACCTCCTTGGGGGTGATATTGGACTCGGACATGAGCATCTGCCGCTGCCGATCGACCAGCAATTCATTTTGGATATCTTCCCGGATATCGGCCCGGAATTGGACAATCGTCCGGCCGTAGATACGCTCAAAATCGGCCCGGTCGATCTGGGAGAGGATGTACTCCATCCGGCGATCCAGCTCCATATCAACCTCCGAATCGCCCACCTCAATGCTGTCCTGACGGGCCTTGTTGAGAAGCAACTTAGAGACGATCAGGTTTTCAAAGACCTGGCACCAGAGGCTGCCATCATCTTTTTCTCCATTGATAACCAGATAGTTATACTGATTGTCTACGTCGGAGGCCAGAATCACATCCTCCCCGATGACCGCCACGATGCGATCCAGCGCCTGCGCGTCCTGCCCCGCAAGGATAGCCGGCAAAAAGCACAGTCCTCCCAACACAAGCCAGAAACTGATGGTGAAATATCTCATGGGTAATAATAGAATAAACGTAAAAAGGCGGTCAATGATGCCTTGTGGGCGGACGAACCGGATTTCCTCGGGCAAGTCCTCAAAGGGCAGGCATTTCGCCTGCCTCCTGCCTTAGCGCTCGCCCGGTCATTAGGGCTTGACCTTACCTGCCAGACGAGCTTGCTGCACCAGTTTGGTCGCTTCGCTCTCAAATAGGGCTTGCTTGCGCTGGTTGCGCAGCAGCGCGATTATTCGCGCCTCACACAGACTCAGCGGCAGGCGATCTCCCGGTTCGATGGTTTCCAGTCTGCGAAAAATCCGCAGATAGGTGGTATCTCCCTGGCTGTAGGTGTAGGGGTAGGGTGTGCCCCGGGAGGCCCGTTCCAAGCTACCGTAGTAGAACCCTTCCCGCAGCGGCTCCAGCGCACCGGCTTCGAGATAGGTACTATCCAGCTTGTAGGCCCGGGCATGTTCCTGGCACCAGTCCAGCAACGCTGCGATCTGCTCCGGGTCGCTGCTCCGGATCTGGTTGACGAGCTTGTACTGCTGGTTGGTGCTGGCCGTTTCGACGAAAAAGAACTGATAGTACTCGGTCTGGGCTACGAAGCGATCGGGATGCGATTCGTAATAGGTCTGGACTTCGCTAGCCGGGATTTGCTGCAACTCGGGTCTTTGGCTGAGCAACAGCTGCTGGTATTCCTGCTCAATCAGGGCCTGCTCGTAGGCCCGTACACGGTAGCGAAGACGACGGTCCAGGTCCGGAACCTGAGCCCGAAGGGCCTCCTCCATCGCCTGCCGCCGCATCCACTGATCAATATACTGCCCTGCAATCCGGGCACTATCTGCCCCGGAAAGGCTGTCTGGCACAAAGGCATCTAGTTCTC
>RFHL01000869.1 GCA_003696875.1 Bacteroidota bacterium
ATGGCTCCAATCGATGATTGTCATGCTGAGCGAAGCGAAGCATCTCATGTGTCCTGTTAGAACCTTCACTGGCGCCCTTCGGGCTGGCTCAGGATGACAACTAAACACTTGATAAACAGTTTATTAGAGAATATTCTTTCTCCGCTTATCCAAAACTCACGGTTATTTAAGGAATCAACCCTTCAGCGCGCTGAGGAACGATTAAGACAATTTAATGTAGACGTTGATGCGTGGAGAAAGAAGGAATAATCACTTTTTGAGGGCAGAAAATGGGGGGAGGTCACTCAATCAACATCCATTCTGGAGACCGAATAACGCCCTATGTTCTAATATTACCATAGGTCTCGGCCCGGCCTAGACCCATTCAAGCCCCTGACACAGTTAACCGTACACTCTCAGCAGGGCTGGGAGGTGAATCCCAAGCGGGTGATGCGCCTGAGCAGTTCATGGGCATCCGGTAGGGTAGCGATCAAGGGACACTCGATCTATCCCTACCCGCTTCGCAATGTGGATGTTGCGCACAAGAATCAGGTCTGGTGCGCCGACATTACGTACCTGGGCATGGGCTCTGGCTTCCTCTACCTGGTGGCGATCATGGACTGGTACACGCGCTATGTCCTGAGCTGGCGCATCTCCAACGCGTTGGACGGGTCCTTTTGTATCGAGGCCCTGGAGGAAGCTGGGCCGCCTGGTGATTTTCAACGCCGATAAGGGCGGGAAGTACACCAGTCAAGCCTTTCCCGGCATGCTACAGCATGCGGAGGTGCGCATCAGCATGGCCGAGCGCCTCTGGCGCAAGGGCAAGTACGAGCATCTCTACCTGCATACCTACACCGATGGCCGGGAACTGCACCGGGGACTAGGGCAGTACTTCCATGCCTACAACCACGAAGATCCGCATTCAAGTCTAAACATGTCAACCCCCTATGCCCTATGGAAGTGAACCAAAAGTCCCGCACAACCTCCCCTTGCCAAAGAGCGGGAGGCGGCTTTTAGGCTGCAAGGACAAGCCCTTCGGGTAGCCTACGGCCATCCTTGCCCCCGAACGCCGCCTCCCCCCGTAAAAGGACAAGTAGAACCTGTCCGGGAAAATGGTATCTTTCCCCCTGTCAAGGGCAATCCTGTTACTTATTTTGCCCCCTTTGCTGTCCAGTGATTGGGGATAAGCTCAGGGGGCGCAAAGGCATGGTCATGAGTTTTTTCCAATTCTGTTTTCGCAACGGGCGTAGGTTGCTGGTTGTGTCGATGGTAATAGGCTGGGGAATACTGGGTTATGGGCAGATAACTGGCTCTCCGGCAGAGATACCCTGGCCGGAGGTAGCCGCGGCGGAGGCGGCATGCACCTATGGGCAGATGGCCACCCACCTGCGCAGGCGCGCGCAGCAGGCGCAGGCATGGACGCGCGCGGAACGGATGGCCTATCACCAGCTCCGGGCCGAGCAAGCGCTGCGCTTCCTGGAGCCAGACTCAGCGGTCGTCCACCTGATGGCCGGTAAAGCGCTGCTGGACGAAACGGCCTCCCTGGCCGCTTGGCAAGGCCGTTATCTGGGAGCTATGGGTCGCCTGTCGGCGCAGCAAGGGAATTATGGCGCGGCGGAGGCCTTGTTAATAGAGGCCCTGGCCTGGTGGCAGCAACAGCCCACTCCGGGCCTGGGCCTGATCGAGGCCCATCTGGACCTGGCCGATGTATGGCGGCAAGACCTAGCCATAGACCGGGCCCTGGATGGGGTGTGGACGGCCCGCCGGCTGATGCAGACCCTTTTTCCAGAGGGGGAATATGCTTCGCCTGCGGTGCAGCGGACTGCGGCCCGCATCGACCTGACCTTGGCAGCGATTTTCACCCGCATAGGCCGCACGGTGGTGCATGAGCAGGTAACCGGGCTCTCGACGCTGGCCAGCCGGGACTCGGCGAGCCATTACCTGGCGCGGGCGCAGGCGACCTGGCCCCGGACCGATACCCTGGGCCGGGCGCAAACCGGCGTGGTGGCGGGGGAGTACGCTCTCTACTATCAGGGGGGTGGGACCGCTTTTTGGGCGGCAATCGACACCCTGGAGGCCATCGCCGCCACGTACCCCGGCCGGGTAGTAGCAGCTGCCATCGATGCGGCCAAGCTCCGCAGTGGGTACCATCTGGCCTTCACCGGGGATACTGAGGCGGGCTTGGTGGCTACCCGGCGGGCCTTGGCCCTGCAGCGCCAGGTTTTTGGATCTGCGCATCCAGCCTTGGTTCCCATGTCCTATATGGCGGTGGCACATCCTTTCCGGGCTTCTTTCGAGGGCAATCGGGTCAAGGATGGCATCGGACCGGCGGTATTCGATACCTATCTGGACTCGCTCCTGCTCATGACTCAGCGCCTGGCCCCTGGCTGGCAGGCCAGCCGCTTGGATCCCCTGCCGCCGGCATCGGCCATCACCAACCGGGACTATTACCTTAAGGTGCTCGACATGCGGGTCAAATGTGCCTATTGGCGGGCCAAGCTGACCGAGGCCCCCGCAGACCATGCGCTTACCTGGCGTTTGGTGGAGGGTTTCCTGGCCCTGATCGGGGATGAGCTACGTCAGAACCCCCACGTGTACCGCCTGGAAAACACCTTACAAGTGGCGGAAATGACCCTTACCCTGGCCCTGGGGATTGCCTATGAACGGTATCAGGAGACGGGCGCGCCTATCTACTGGGAGACCGCCCTAGCCGTGATGGAATGCAACCGTGCCTTGCTGCTGCGCAAGCGGCAGTTGGTCCAGCGTCTCTATATCGCGCCGGATACTGCCGGCCTGCAGGCTTGGACGATGCCGGCCTTGCGCCAGCAGTTCACCGCCCCAGACCAAGGGCTGGTTTCGCTGTTTCGCTATCCGGGTTTTCAGACCTTTGCCCTGGTGCTCACCGCCGACACGGCGGCTTTTCTGGACATCAAGGATGTGTGGGGTACAGCAGATAGCGTTCATGTGTGCCTGACAGACCAATGGTTGGCAACGCTCTGGGGGCGGCTTCAACCTCCCGGAGAAGGGCCTGCCGACAGCCTGGCGCAGGCCGCCCATCGGGTTTATACCCATCTGTGGCAACCCATCGTGGAGGTAGCTGGGGGCCTGCCCCCCCGCCTGCTCGTGATCCCCGGGCCGCAGTTGGAGGCCTTGCCCTTGAGCCTGTTGCTAGATTCCTTGCCGGCGGCGGGGACGCCCTTTGCGCAATGGCCCTACCTGGGGCGGCATCACGCCTTTAGCTATGCCTATAGCTTGGAGAGCTTGCATTTGCAGGCCGCCCGGCCTGTGCGCGCCCAAGGGCCGTGGTTAGGGGTCGCACCGGCCTTTGGTCCAGCCGATTCGCAGGCCTTTGCGTTTCGGGGGGACCGTTTTGCGCCCAGGCCGCTGGTTTACCACGAAGGAGAGGTGAAAGCGATTGCTGCCATGCATCCGCAGGCAGACCTGCTGCTGGGACCGGCCGCGACCAAGGTCGCGGTGCGGGAAGCGCTGGGTCGCTACGCTTACCTGCACCTGGCCACTCATGCCTGGGTGCATAGCCAGCGGCCCGACAGCTCTTTTGTGGCCTTCTCCAATTTGGGGGCAGGGGGCGAAGACTTTCGCTTGAGCCTGGCGGAGGTGTATGACCTGGACATTCCCGCTCAGCTACTGGTGATGAGCGGCTGTGCGACGGCGCAGGGACCGCTACAGCCGGGCGAAGGCCTGGCCAGCCTCTCCCGGGCCTTTTTTGCCGCGGGGGTGCGTTCGGTGGTGGCTTCGCTCTGGCCGGTCCATGACGGGGCTACGGCTCATCTGATGCCGACTTTCTATGACGGGCTAGCCGCCGGTTTGCCCAAGGACCAGGCCATACAGGCGGCTCAGCAGGCCTTTTTGCAGACCGCCAATCCCCGTTGGCATCATCCCGCCTACTGGGGGGCTTTTCAGGTGTATGGGGATGTGGCCCCAGTGCCCTTCGGTCAGGGAGATGGGTGGCGGTGGGGTTGGTTGCTGCTGGCCTTGGCCCTCGGGCTGGTTGCCTGGGCGGCGTGGCGGCGGCTCAGTTGAACCAATTAAACCAGAAGCTGTCCAGGCGGCGGAGCCAGGCCCGGGCTTCAGGTTGAAGATATCCGTAGGGATTCTCGGTGACCAGCCACTGCAAGTGGTGGCGGGCAGCGGGCCAGTCTTGCTGGGCCAGATAGCCGAGGGCCAAGAGCCAGTGGATATCTGGCAGGTAGTCCGGACTCGGCGGTTCGGTCAGGAGCGGAGTCAGGACGGCGATAGCCTGCTCAGGCTCCTGTTGTCCCAAGTGGGCTACCCCCTGGATCAGTTGGGCGGCGGGATAACTGGCCGTATCTTGAGGTGAAATGCTGTGCGCCAAGGCAATGGCCTCGACAAAGGCCTGGCGCTGAAGGGCTTGCTCCGCCAGACTCAGCCGGTCGGGCTCTCCATCGGGCGAGACCGCCCGCCAGTCACCCCGGTAGGTCTGCTGGACCGGGTAGGCCGCCAGCCAGGGGCCTACGGCGTAGCGTTGCTGCAAGCTGTACCAAACTGCTGCGATCAGCAGGAGGGGGATCAGCACGGCCGCGATGCGTGCCCAGCGCCGCCAAGGGGCGGCGGGGGTGGGGTAGGGAAACTGCGCATCAAAAGCCGCCCGGCGGCCCGCAGCCTCGACCAGACCCGCATGTGCCCAGCGATAGGCTTCCAGCCGGGTCCGGAAGGCCGGGTCCTGGGCTGCCTGTGCCTCCACGGCCGCCCGGTCGTCGGGGGGCAGCTCGTCCTCAAAATACGCCTGGATCATCTGATCCCAATCTAGGGGTTCACGCATCGGGCTGGGCGGTTTGATCGTCGAGGTACAGGTCTATCAACTGCTGCAGGCAGCGCCGCTTGATCTGCCTGGCAACACCGGCATTTTTATAGCCCAACTGCTGGGCGATCTGCTCCATGGAGGCTTTTTCGCCCCAGAGCCTCAGGGTGATCCGGCACTTTTCGCCTAAACGGGCCAGGTACCCCAGGAGCCGGTGTACGGGGTCGTCGGCAGGATCTACAGGGCCAGTATCCGGCAGTTCGTAGGTCTCAGGATTCAGGGGCAAAAATGGCTTTTGCCGCGTACGCAGCAGGGCTTGGTTGCGCAGGATGCCTTGGGCATAGCCGCCCAAGGTCTCGAAGTTCCGGACTTTCCCCGCCCAGGCTTGCTCATAGGTGATCAGCAGGCTGTCCTGGATCAGGTCGCGGGTTTCCTCAGCAGAAAAACTGAACCGCGTAGCTAACCAGGCCTGAAGCTTGGGCACCTCCTGCCGGTAGAAGGGGGTAAAGGCTTGAGCATAGGCCGTGGAGTCCTGGGTGGCTACTGCTTGCTGTAAGTGGGAGGGGCTCCAGGCCTTTTTTCCCCAAGCCATAGGTATCAGATCAGGTGGAATGGGACAAAGATGGGTGCTCTGAGCCAGGAAATCAATTTTTGAAAAAAAAGACCGGGCGGCTGTTCACGTTTGTAGCCTTGCCGATACGGTAAAGCGGTACCCCCGTTCTTCTGGAGCTGCCCCGCCCGGGCGGGCCGCCCAGCATGGTTTCACCGCTTTACCGAATACCTATGTTTGAGCATCAAACTCAGATGGCTACGCTGTGGCCTTTGCTGGCCCGGTGGGCGAGCCCGCTTTTCCTCCTCCTGTGCGCGATCCCTTTGTCTGCGCAGACGTTCTCCTTTGCCCTGGAACCCGCTGATCCTGAGCCGGGCGATACGGTTCGGCTCAGCGTGAGCCTCGACCAGGCCTGGATCCCTACCGGCCGGGGCGACACCCTCCATATCGTGTATGCGTACAGTGACTTCCAGTTCGACCCTGAGCAGACGGGCTTTACCGACTCAGTGAGCTATTGGCTGGACACCCAGGCGTGGACCAGCGACGTCACCATCGACACCGCCGCCCGGCGGGTGGACCTGAAGCTGTATTTCCCCGAAGCGACGGGCACGGCCGATCCGGGCTTTTTGGTGCGCTTGGGGGGGCTGGAGATTGGATTTGAGGATGTTTCCTTGCGACGAGGCCAGCCGGAACTCGAGCCGGCAGCCGATACGCGACCTGTCATCCTGTGGGCGGCTGGCCGCTTGCAGGTCGCGGCTGCCGGTGAGACGCTCCTGCGGGAGGTGTGGCTGTGGGATATGGCCGGGCGGCAGGTAGGCTACTGGCACGGGGAGGCCCCTACGTTCCGGCAGCCGGTCCCCCCGACGAGCGGGCTCCTGCTGGTACGGGTACGCACCGACCGGGGAGACCATACCTTCCGCTTGATGGCACGCTAGACGGGCTACGTTTCGCTGTGAAGGCGCGCCGTGCGGACAGGGTCCGCACGGCGCTCGTGTGTAGGAGGTAGCGCTAGCCGGCCTCCAGGTGACCCAGCATCCAGGGGGTATCAGGGCTGGGCTGGGCCTGAAGTTGGGCCCGCAGGGCCCGGCGCTGGGCCGGGGTCTTAGCCTTGAGGAATTGCCGCATGTGCTTCAGCCGCCGCCGGAGTAGCCGGAGCAGCGTAGGGGAGAGGTTTTTGGCCCGCGTGAGGCGCATGCGTATCGTCTCCATGTCTCTGTCTATGGTTTCAGTTTCGCCCAGGTCGTAGGCGGCTTTGATGAGGAAAAAGCGCACGCTGATCTCGTCGCTGGGGCGATTGAGGGTGTGAATGCGCAGGCGCAGGACTTCCCGTTTCTGTCCCTGCTCAAAGTGCATAATTGCCCGCATGAGGATGGGGAGGCTTTCGCGCTCGGATTCGGGGAGGTCGGGACTCAGGGTCTCAAGGTAGTGTGCGGCCATCTCGAAACGACGCAGGTGAATGGCCAGGCCGATGAGGTTTTTATAATGCACGGGGAGCAGCTCTCCGTGCCGGTAGAGGTAGCCCCGGCGCAGGCCGAAACGGTACCATAAATAGGCCTGGGCTTGGTGGGTGGGACTGGTGTCGGCATGGAGTTGCCGCAGGTAGGTGTGCACCAGGGTGGCGAAGAGCAGGTTCTGCAACTCGTCCGAAAAGCGGCGGGCTTGCCGCATGAATAGCAGGCCCAAGTGGGTCGCAGGCATAATCGGCCGGCCGCTTTGCTGGGCGCAGGCCGCATGGAGCAAGGCGATGCCCGGATGCGCCCCCAAGTCTCCGCCGGGGGCGGTAAGAGCCATCAGCTCGGGGTGCAGGCGCGGGGGCGGATCGGTGTCGTCTGAGGTACGGGGTCGATGCAGCCATACCAGCAGGTGCTGCAACTTTTCCATCGCCCAGAAGTGGTCGAAAGAGTCGAACAACGGACCGGGCTCTGCCGGGGGGAGGTTTTGCTGGATGCGGTGGTTGTGGTCGAGGCGGGTGAGCTTGTACTGGCGCCAGAACATGCGCGGGTCCCAGCCGGGCTCGGCTTCCAGCAGGGTTTGGGTGCGGCTGAGCTCGCGCGGCAGCAGGCCGCTAAGCCCCCGCTCCACTATACAAGGCAGCAGCAGAAACTGCCGGTCGAGCGGATGGGCATCAAGGTGCTGCTGGAGGACAAAGCCCTCCAGGCGGCGCTTGAGCTGGCTGCACAACTTGCGGAAGGCCCCGGTCCGGCGGGAGGCTTTTCCCCTCACCCTTTCAGGGAACAATTCCGCTTCTACGTCCGCCGGACTTTTTCCGGTCTGGATCAAGCGAAAGAGGTCCTGTTCGAGGCTAGGACGACGGGAGAAGGTATCCTGGAGGTGCTTGGCAAAACCCTTCTGTTCGGGGGCGGAAAGGCTGCCGACGAGTTCCCAAAGGACATGCATACCAAGTGCTTGGGGAGGCGGACGACATAAAGGCTTTTTCAGCCGAAAAGGGCATCGCTCATCGATATCCCGGGCCTAAAGGTAGGGCAAACCCGGAAAATCTCAAGGAACATGTGGGGGAAAAT
>RFHL01000870.1 GCA_003696875.1 Bacteroidota bacterium
GCCCATGGCAGGCTTCTCTCCCTTTTTCCATTCCATTCTATTTCCAACCTGATTCATGACCCTCCAACAAATCAAACAGCGCTATGGCATCATCGGCAACTGCCGGGAGATCAATACAGCGGTAGAAGTCGCCATGCAGGTGGCCCCTACCGAGGTGTCGGTTCTGATCAATGGCGAAAATGGTACGGGTAAAGACGTCTTTCCCCGCATCATCCACGACAGCAGCAAGCGGCGGCACAAGCAGTTTATGGCCATCAACACCGGGGCGATCCCAACGGGAACCCTGGATTCAGAACTGTTTGGGCATGAGCGAGGCGCTTTTACCTCGGCTTACGAGTCGCGCAAAGGCTACTTTGAGGAGGTGGAAGATGGGACCATCTTTCTGGATGAGATCGCCGAGATGCCCATGGAGACCCAGGCGCGTCTGCTGCGCCTGCTGGAGAATGGCGAATACCTGCGGGTGGGCTCTTCCAAGGTGCAGCGCGCCGATGTGCGCGTGATTGCCGCCACCAACAAGAACCTGGTGGAGATGATCCGGCAAGGCCGCTTTCGGGAGGACTTGTACTTCCGACTAAATACGGTCACCATCATTGTCCCGCCGCTGCGCGAGCGGGGCGAGGATATCGAGCTGCTGTTCAACTACTTTGCCTTAGAGTTTGCCGATAAGTACCAGCGGGATCCCATCGTGCTGGAGCAAGCGGCAATTCCTTTGTTATACAAATACCGTTGGCCGGGGAATGTGCGGGAGCTGCGCAATCTGGTGGAGAAATTGACGGTGCTCGTCAAGGGGGACCTCGTCTCCCCCACGGTGCTGCAGCGCAACCTGCTGGTGCAGGAGAGTTATTTGCCTACCGTCATTTCGCTCAAGGACCAGCTGATTAATGAGGACGATGATGGCCCCGACATGGGCAGCGCGGACCGCGATATGTTGCTCAAGCTCATCTATGAGTTGGGAAAGGAGGTCTCGGACCTGAAGAAAATGTTTTCTATGGCCATACAGCAGGGGCGGGAGCCGAGCCAGGCCGTATATCCGGTGGATACGGGCGATTATGGTCCGCCTTTCTATACCCCCCCTCGGGAAACGCCGGTACAACCTCCCCGTCCCAATACGCCACTTTTGGAAGAATCGCTTTCGCTGGAAAAGAAGGAGAAAGAGCTGATCATCAAAGCGCTGACCAAGCATGGCAACAATCGAAAAAAAGCCGCCAAGGAACTCGGGATTTCCGAGCGAACCCTCTACCGCAAGATCAAGAACTATGACATCGATCTTTAGGAACAGGAAACGCTGGTGCGCCCTGGGCCTGATGACCATGGTGCTCCTCGTGCAAGCTTGCGCCTTGCGCTTCAATTTCCACGGTGGAGGGAGCGTAAATCCCGACCTGGAGACCCTTTCGGTGGAGATTTTCAGCAATGAAGCGCAGATCATTGTCCCCTACCTGTCCCAGGAGGTAACCCAGCAGATACAGGATCGATTTCTCAATCAGTCGCGGCTTACCCTTACCTCCGGGGCGGCAGATATCGTGCTGAGCGGGGCCATCACCCGCTATACTGTGCTCCCCGTGGCCATATCTGGCACCGATCAGGCGGCCCAAAACCGCTTGACGATTGCCCTTAGGGTCAAGTTCGAAAACAACGTAGAGCCCAATGATTCCTGGGAACAGACGTTTAACAGCTTTGTGGACTTTGATGCCAGTGAAGATTTCAGTAGCATTGAGCGAGAAAGGATCGACGAGGTGCTGGAGCAGTTGACGCAGGATATTTTTACCAAATCTATCGGGAAGTGGTAAGGCAGGCCGGAGGGCCTGATTCGGAACCTCTTTCTCGCTCAAGTAAGGCCTTGGCTTTTGGACTGGCATCGCATATATGAAACCTCCCGGCACCGGCCCCTGCGGCCGGAGGAGCGCAAGGCCCTGGACGAGATTGTGCAGAAATTTCCCTATTTTGCCTTGCCGCATACCTTGCAGGCCCGGGTGAATCCGGATACGGAAACGACCTTTGTGGCGGCGACCTATGCGACCAACCGGGCTTTGCTGCGACAGGCCCTGCAAGGGGAGCAGCCCTTTGCTCCGCTTACCGAAAGTCTCAAGATCCCCCAAGATCCGCCCATGTCTATGGAGGCCGACATATCTATCCCCCGGCCGGTATGGCCTACCGAGCCCCCGCAGTTCTGGCACGCCCCGTTTGTAGCCGGGATAGGCGGGACGAGCGCCGGGCCAGTTGGCCCGGACACCTCCGGCGCATTTTTTATTCAGGCCACAACCCCTCCTGTCCCGCCGGGCTATGCCTGGCTGCAGGCTACGGTTTGCAGTCATACCACCCGGCTGCTGCCACAGCTGCAGCGGGTCCGGCAGCAGCTTCGGTCTGGGCCTATACAGCCTGCTTCCCCACCGGCCGATCCGGTGGACATGTTTGCCGACCTGCTGGATGAGCGCGCCCGGCGGGGGCGGCCCCGGCCGCAGCCGCCCGCTCCGGAACATAGGGTAGCCCGGGAA
>RFHL01000072.1 GCA_003696875.1 Bacteroidota bacterium
CCTTTTTATCCTTACCTGTATGCGAAACTTTTCCTCTGTCCTCTACCGATTCGGACTGCTGCTGTGTCTGCTGGGCATCAGCAGCTTGTGGGCCCAGGTCGAACTGCCGGCCGCCGGTCCGGGCAGCATCGCCACGGCGTTTGGCGCCGAGCAGATGGACGTTTCATTTCTCCCCGCCGGGGAACCCGGCGAACCCGGCGATTCTCCTGAAGCCATGTGGGACCTGCAGTTTTCCCATAACATCACCGCCACCCCCGCAGCCGTTGGCAATGCCGGAGCGGTTTTTGTCAATGGCGAATTTTGGGTGGCTCGCTGGCAAAGCGATACCCTGTCTCGTTTCCAGGCAGACGGGACCTACATCGGGGCTTTTCTTATCCCCACCTCTGGCGGAGGCACCTTGTCTGGCACCCGGGCGATGACCACCGATGGTACCGACGTCTTCATCGCCAACAACACCAGCACCATCTACCGGATCGACACGGCAACCCGCACCATTAGTGGGACGATCGCTGCGCCAATCACCCAGGCCCGCTTCCTGACCTACGACTCCCTGGCCAATGGAGGCAACGGAGGGTTATGGACCGGCAACTTCAATACCGACATCACCCTGATAAACCTCTCGGGAGGGGTACTGCAGACCATTCCTGCCGCAACACATACCCTCGGGGGGATGTACGGCGCGGCGGTAGACAATTTTAGCACAGGAGGGCCCTATTTGTGGGTCTTTCATCAGACAAATGGCCCTTCGCAGGGGACTATTTCTCAACTCCAACTCCCTGCGGGCACCCCTACCGGCGTATTTCGGGATGTATTTGGAGATCTGGGCGGTAACACCGGCCTGGCCGGTGGCCTCTTTATCGCCAACGGTATCGTGCCGGGAGAAGCCACCCTCGGGGGCGTTCTCCAGGGAAACCCCAATAATTTTCTCTTTGGATACGAGCTGGATTTTTCGCCTATCCAGAACGACATGAGCCTTACCAGCCTGGTATCCTCCAATGGCCTGAGTCAGGTTCCGGAGCGGCTACTGGAGCCTATTGTCTTTGAAGCCTCAACCATTAATTTTGGGGGAAATGTGGCGGATACTGCGCACATCGTCCTGCAAGTAGAAAAGGACGGAGCGCCCTTTTTCAGCGATACCGAAACGCTGCTCGCAGTAGGCTCGGGGGCAACGAACAACATCGTC
>RFHL01000871.1 GCA_003696875.1 Bacteroidota bacterium
ATCGGCGGCGCCGTCATCTTCTGAACTGGGGAGGAATTCGTTAGACCAGAAGTTGCCGGTGCCATTGACAAAAGCGGCAAACACACGGAGGGTCTGCGCATTGGTGACTCCAGCAAAGGCTGCAATGGGCATCTTCATCTCCCAGCCATGGGTATTGTCGGTGGTAAAGGTGCTGCGGTAGGCAAACTCCATATTACCAGTCCCGCCGGTTACTGCCCCCAGGTTTCCTGTCACACTGGCGCTGCCATCGGCGGGCGCGGCATTGATATATCCAACCAAAGCGATGGAGGGGGTGTTGTCATAGCGGGCGACATCCAGGAAAAAAGGGCTGGGCGCAGTTCCGCCCAAGTTCGCGTGAAGCATGATGTCTGCTTCTCCGGGAAGAACGGTCCCGCCTATCTCATTGACAAAACCAGTACTTCCGGTCGGCAGGGCTACCCCACTAGCGACCCCGTTAGGACCACTAAAATCCAGAAAAAGAACCATGCGATTGCCATTGGCTTCAAGTTGTCCCGTGATTCCCAGATAAATATCTGTTCCATCGGAATAAAGATACATAGCTCCAAATTCACTTGGGGCACCAAAACCATCATTGGTGCTGGAGTAGGTGAGAACCTGTACGTAGTCTGCATCATTCATGATGCCATCGATCACCGGCTGGGCGGTGAGCCCGGCCGCGCTGAGCATAAAAAGCGAGGAAAAAAGCAGTAGATGTTTCTTCATGATAAAAGAGCTTGGTGATAGGGATTGAAAAATGAAATAAACAAGCGTTAAAATATAAGGTTTTCCATTAATCTAAAAAAGCAAGCGCCCTCCGAAAAGGCGCAGTCGATAAAGTGGGCCTTTTTGGACGCCATGGACCCCAAAACCCCGGTCCTATCATCCTCTCCACTCGGTCAATAAAACGCGAGATGAGCAGGATGAAAGCGGACCAGGGGGAACAAGGCATCTTTCCGCCTATCAGATTGAATTCCAGGGCACCCAAGCATCCTGTTCATCCTGTAAATCCCGTCAATAAAAAAGACGAGATGAAAAGGATTACGGTGGATCAGGATAAATAGGGCAACCTACATGCGCCTCCTGAAAACACATTCCTAGCCCTGCCCCCATCCAGATAATCCCGTTCCCGCCAGGGAGCGCCAAACCCCGCTGACGGGATCGAAAACAATGGACGGGATGTATGTCCACACCCCAGAGCCGTTTGCAAAAACCCGCATTTTCTGCGAGATTCCCTTTCCAAGTACTCCCGACGACATGGCAGAAAAGGTGTACAAGCTGGTCCTGGTCGACGACCACACCCTGCTCGCCGATGGGCTGAGAACCCTACTAGATGGCGAGCCCGACCTGGAGGTCGTGGCGCATTTTGACAACGGCCTGGCGGCCGTCGAGCGAGGACCTGACCTGGCCCCGGACCTGGTCCTGATGGATCTGGATATGCCCATTATGAATGGTCTGGAGGCTACCCGCCTGCTGAAGGAGAAACGGCCTGACCTGCCCATCATCATCCTCAGCATGCACGCCGAGAAGGCCATTGTGCAAAAGGCCATGCAGGAAGGGGCCCGGGGCTACCTCCTCAAGAACAGCTCGCAGGACGAACTGCTCCACGGCATTCGGGCGGTGCTCCGAGGCAACCGCTTCTATTCCAGTCTCCTCACCGAGTCCCTCCTCGACCCCGAGCGGGTGCGTGTGCAACCGGAGACCTCCGTTAAACTGCTCGCTACTCTCAGCGAGCGGGAACTGGAGGTACTGCGCCTCCTTGCCGAGGGGTTGTCCAGCAAGGAAATCGGCGAGCAACTCTTCCTTTCGCCCCAAACCATTGACAGCCACCGCAAGACCCTGCTCAGGAAGCTGGACGCCAAGAATGTCGCCGGCCTGGTCCGCATCGCCTTTCGGGAAGGGCTCATTGATTGATCATGCCTATGGACCGGACCGCTTTGCTGGCCGAATGCACCTTCGTGACCGGCCCCAGTGGGGGGCCGGGCGGGCAGCACGCCAACAAAGTCGAGACCCAGGTGACGCTGCGCTTTGCCGTTGGGGCTTCGCAGGTGCTCACCCCCGCGCAGCAGGAGATGGTGCGTCGCCATCTGGCGACGCGTATCAGCCAGGAGGACATCTTGCAGCTACATGCCCGGGAGGCCCGCTCTCAGCGGGCCAATAAGGAGGTCGTGCAAGCACGCTTTCTGCGCCTGATCGATCAGGCCCTCACGCCGCCGCGGCCCCGCAAGGCGACCCGCCCCAGCCGCGCCGCCCGCGAGCGGCGCCTGGACGCCAAAAAACGCCGTAGCGAAAAGAAACAATGGCGCCGCCCACCGGAATGAATGCGCTTCGCTATGATCCGTAAATCTGGTTGCTTGCCCCGGCCCAAGCCGCCAGGCGCGACTTGTCCCGCAGCAGACCCAGCGTCAAGAGCAGGGCCGGGACCGCCCCGGCCAGTCCCGCCACTCCGCCGATCAGCGGATCGGATCCATGGACATACAGGATGCTGAATCCGGCTACAGCATTGACAACTCCGTGTAGCATGCTCGGACCGATGATGGAGCCTGTGCGCTGGGCCAGGTAGCCCATCACAAAGGACATGCCCACACAAAAGGCGGCCATCACCGGTATGCCCAGCCAGCCGCTGTCGCCGTAGTTGTGCCCCATCAGCAACAGCGGGCTATGCCAAATCCCCCATACGATGCCGATCAGGAGGTTGCTGCGCCAGAAGCCCAGGCTGCGAGTTTCCTCCTGCATGAGCCCGCGCCAGCCCAGTTCTTCGCCAAAAGCGAAAAAGGCATTGAGCGATGCCCCCGGGATCACGGCGGCCAGCATCATCACCAGCAGCAACAGCCAGCCCGGCAGGGGCAGGGACGTGAGCCCGCCGGTATTGGCTGGCTGTCCGGCCTGTGCCGCCAAAAGCTCGATTTGCGCAATCAAGCCCTCGCGGCTCAGGTCTACCGTGCCCATGCCTGGCAGGCCCAACCCGTTGCCCAGCAAGGCAACGGTTCCGAGATACAGCAAAAAGATGACCAGTGGCACCGCCAGGCTCAGCAGCAGCCAGATGCCGTTCAGGCGCTTGAAGGTCCAGCCATAGGGAGCGAGCGATTCTTTGTAGAAGCCCTTCTGTACGATGAGCACCGCGAGGGCGGGGCCCCACATAAATAGGCTGCTGGCCACCATCATCACGATCTGGTTGGGCTCACCCTGGCTGAGCAGGTAGAGGACGGCAGCAATGGCCCAACTGATCCCAAAGCTAAAGGCAAGATACAAACCGACTTTGCGCGTATTCATAGGGGTAGCTTAGAGACACCCAAAGGGGGGATGTCTGTAGGTGGAATTAGGATGCGAATGACTGAGGGTTGGCTTATTTGGGCGCCTGATTCTTGTAGAGGTAAAAGGAATACCCAATGGGAAAGAAGCTCATCAGCAGAACGACGGTGATGAAGATCCCAAAGAAGGAGGGGCCCCCGAGCACCAGCCTGAGCACGATGAGCATCAGCGAACCGATTACCCAAATTCGACCAGCCAGGCGATGGGTCTTAATCCATATCTCGGGCGACTCCAGCGTCCAGGGCGTGCGGATGCCTATAAAGTAGTTGGGCCGCAACTTGCCAAAATAATTGCCAATGACGAGCAGCAGCAGCGACACGCCGATGGGCACCAGCAGGTCCATGCGCACGCCATACCCCAGCGCATCGGCTACCATCAGCCCCTGTAGCGCCAGAAAAAAGACGGTCATCACCACCTGCATGATCCGCAGGATCGGCTGAAACTTGGGGACATTTTTCTTGGGATCCAGTACCGGAATCAACCAAAAAAGCAGATTGACAAAGAGTACCACGCCCGGCATAATCAGCAGGGCCTCAGCTTTGGAGCCGTAGGCATCCGGCTCACCGGCCGCATTCCAGTGGGTAGGCAGGGTTTCCGGTACCTGATTCCATACCAGCAGTGGGATTAGCAGCGAGACCAGAATCAGGCCGATCAGCAAGGCATTTTCTTTGAGCCAGTCAGCAGGTTTCATTGCGAGGATTCGTTAGGGTTGGTTTTTTGCAGCGACAAGATCCAGTGCATCAGATCGTCTAGTACCGAGGTGTTGAGCGAATAATGCACAAATTGCCCCTGCTTCTCGGCCAGCACCAGACCGGCCTGTTTTAGGAGGTCCAGGTGGTGCGAGATGCTGGGCTTGCTCATCTCAAATTCATCGGCGATCTCCCCGGCCGTGAGATCCCCCTTCCGCAGTATCTCCAGGATGCGGCGCCGGGTAGGGTCGTTCAGGGCTTTGATCAGTTTGTTCACGTCCGGTTTGATATTTAGATAATTTTCTAAATATAGAAACGAAGACTCGAAAAACAAGTTTCATCCCTCGGGAAGAAATGAAAAAGAATCGTGAAACCGCCTTGGGCAGCCTGGCGGTTAGGCTGGTTTTGGCCCTTCTTGCCACTTCTCCCCGCTTCTTATATGTCCCCCCAGCCGTCTCGCAGGCGCGTCCCCGCGCTGCTCTCGCTTCTCGCTTCTGACAGCGAAGCGGTCTGTCCTCAGGCTACTCACATATTGATCACCTCGAACTCCACCCGCCGGTTGCGCCGGCGGCCTTCTGGACTGCGGTTGTCCGCGATGGGGCGGTACATGCCGTAGCCCTTCACCTGCATCCGATAGGAAGGGATGCCCCGCTTTTCCAGATAGTCGCGTACCGCATTGGCCCGGTTCAGCGAGAGCTGCACCTTTTGCTGCCGGTTGCCGGTGTTATCCGTGTGCCCACTCACCTGGATGTGAATGCGCGGATTCAGCTTCAAAAAGGCCAGCACCCGCTCCAACTCGGCGTATGAGGGAGGCAGCAGCTCCCATTTGCCCGGATCGAAGTAGATGTTTTCCAGAATCAGCGAACTCCCGATCCGCACCGGTTCCAGCTTGAAGGTCTGCTCAATGCTGGTCTGATTGATCACCGTATCCATCAGGATGTCCCGGCCATAAAACATATAGCCCTTGGCCAGCACATTGATGCTCACCAGCCCATAGGCCGGCATCAGTAGCAGGAAGGAGCCATCGGCCGGCTGGGTGGTCGCGCTGGACAACGAGTCCAGGGTCGCATTTTCGGTCAGCGTGATGGTCGCCGGGAGGGGCAGTCCGTCATGTTTGCTCAGGACTGTTCCCAGCAGGATGGGTGGGGTCACAAAGGGCCGTACCCCTTCGCGTTGGGGGTCGCTGAAGTTGGCCAGCCAGAGGTCGATAATCCCCTTGTGGCCCGGGAGCATGGTCCCCCCGGCCTTCTGCTGGGCGTAGCCCAGCGTGACAAAGCCTCCGCCTGGTAGCTCAAAGATGGCGTTGAGGCCGTCCACCCCCTCGGCCCCGCCAGTGCGGGACCATTGGCGGATGCCCAGGCTGTCGACCTTGAGCAGCCAGCCGTCAAAGTAGCCGGCATTGTACTCGATCTGTCCCTCGCCGGTGCGGGACTTGGTCATGCCCACCAGCACGTAACCGCCATCGGCACAAGGTGCCAGGGCACTTGCCCCCTCGGCCCGGGGGCCGCCATAAGTATGGCTCCAGCGCAGGCCGCCACCAGCATCCAGACAAAAGAGCCACATGTCGCCCTCGCCTCGCTGCTCGGGGATGTGTCCGTCGCTGGAAAAGGTGGTCCCGGCCAGGATCAGGTCTCCGTTGGGGGCAAAATAGCTGTCGTGCACCTCATCATTGGCGGTCCCGCCAAAGTTAGCTTGCCAGAGAATCTCGCCGCCCGGGTCGATGCGGGTCATCCAGACGTCTTTGCCCCCCAGGTTGGCGCGCACGTCGCCATTGCGGGAGTCGGAGGTATGAATGACGAGGGTCTCATCCGGGCTCAGCTCGTGGATGCGGCTCACCTTCTCATTGCCAGCGCCTCCGTAGTGGCGCTCCCACAGCAGCACGCCGCGATCGTCGAGGCGGGCCACCCAGCTATCGAGCCCACCGTGGTGCAGGGAAAACATATCGCCATTGGGCGAGGCCGACTCGCCGCCGATCAGGAAGGTGCCGTCGCTACAGGCGGTGAGGGTCAGCCCGCGGTCGTCTCCGCGGCCGCCAAAGGTTTTGCTCCACTCCAGCCGGCCCAGGTAGTCGATCTTGAAGACCCAGATGTCTTCGCCGCCCTGGTTGCGGCCGGGGTCGCCGTCGGCCGAGGTCGAGGTCCCGATCCCAAGATAGCCCGCATCGGGGGTTTCGATCAGGTCGGCGAGGGTCTCGCGGCCACTGCCGCCGAGGGTGGTGGTCCAGAAGCGCTTACCTTGGGTGGCGTACTTAAAGATGACCACATCGCTCTCCTCGCTATGGTTGTCCTTACCCAGACCAGCGGTGCCGCCGACCTCGGCGCCGATCACGAGGGTGCCATCCGGGCGGGGCAGCATACACAGGCCCCGGTCTACGCCGGGGCTACCGAGATAGTGCTGCCAGAAAGCGATCTGGCCGGATGCTGGCTGGATCGCCAGCAGGACGAGGGCCAGCAAAGAGGTCCGCAGAATCAGGGAGGACGGGAGCCGGGAGGGACGGACGGCCAGAGGAGGGAGAAAGCGGCTGCTTAAAGGTGAATGCTCGCTTACTCCGGTTGAAATACGCGTTCGAACAATTCGCGGGTCAGGGGATAGGACCCGGGGGCCACGGCCAGCCATTCGGATTTGCTTTTCCATGCGACAGCTTCGATGTCTTCTTCCTTTTGGGGCGTGAGGGGCGCGTCAGAGGAGGCTTCCATCCGGTACCAATGCGTGACCTTGATGGCCCAGCCGCGGCGACGACGGAAGGTGTGATACGTATCGGCGAGATGAGGTCCCAGCGTAATAGGGGCAAGGCCGGTTTCTTCCTGTACCTCGCGCAGGGCGGCCATATCGGCCGTTTCGCCCGGTTCTATGTGCCCCTTGGGCAGGGTCCAGCGGCCCCGGTTCAGGATGGTGAGGTACTCACCCCGCTCGTTGGTGACCAGGCCTCCGGCGGAGCGTACCATCCGAAACCGACGCATAAAAGCTTGCAGAAAACCGTCTAGCGCTTCCTCGGCCTCGAACCAGAAAGTGATGGTGGCCTCCATCGCCCGCCACATCTCCTGGCCTTGCAGGTCAAATACTTCCTGAAGAAAATCCGGGCTATCTTCTGCGGTGACGAAGAATTGCTGCTGCGGGGCGACGGCTTTGCGAAAGAACCGGCTCATCAGCTCCTCAAACGAGATCGGGGCGATGGTGTAGGGGAGATCAGCTTCTCGAAGTCGGAATTCCAGGCACAGATTGAGTGCGAAAATTTTCATAGCTTTGCTTCCCAAAAACCATCATTACCCGTGGGAAATAGCAAGATAGCAGAGTATTTACTTAAAATCAAAGCCGTGCGGCTGAGCACCCAGGAACCCTTTACCTGGGCCTCGGGTTGGCGCTCGCCGATCTACTGTGACAACCGGCTTACGCTCTCCTATCCGGAGATCCGGGCTGCGATCCGCGACGCCTTCGTCGCGGAGATCCAGGCCCGCTACCCGCAGGCGACAGGTGTCGCGGGGGTTGCTACGGGGGCTATCGCCCAGGGGGTGCTGGTGGCCGAGGCCATGGGCTTGCCCTTCATCTATATCCGGAGCAAGGCCAAGGGGCACGGCATGCAAAATCTGATCGAAGGGCAACTCGACCCAGAGGGGCAGTACGTGGTGATTGAAGACCTGATCTCCACCGGCGGCAGCAGCGCCAAGGCGGTGGAGGCCCTGCAGGCCTCCGGGGCGACGGTGTTGGGTACGCTGGCCATCTTTAGCTACGGCTTCCCCCAGGCCGAGGCGACCTTTGCCGCTACGGGTACGCCCTGCGATTCTCTGACAAACCTCGCCCAACTCTTGGAAAAAGCCCTGGAGTATGAGTATCTTCAGGACCACGAAAGGGACACCATTTTTGCCTGGCAGCAAGATCCTGCCCATTGGGGACAATAAGCCCAGTTTCATCCGGTTTCCTTTCATCCTTCACTTCCATTTGCCTCTCCCTCATGAGCACTTTCCTCGAAAAAATCCAGCAGGACAGCATTCAGGAATATATCATCGACGTCCGGAGCTATGCCGGCGAGATGACCCTGGAGGTACAAGCCGCGCACCTCTTCGAGGTCATGCAGACCCTGAAGAACACCTTTGGCTTTAATTACCTCTCTGACATCACGGGTTCAGACCACTACACCGATGAAGGCCGCTTCGAAGTGTCCTACAACCTGGTGAGTATGGCCCATAAGCAGCGGCTGCGGGTCTGCTGCCGGGTGGAGGAAGACAAACCCGAGGTTGAGTCGATGGTGTCGCTGTGGAAGGCGGCTAACTGGTATGAGCGGGAGGCTTTTGACATGTTTGGCATCCGGTTCCTGAACCACCCCGACCTGCGGCGCATGTACATGCCTGAGGATTACGAGTGGTTCCCGCTGCGCAAGGAGTTTCCGCAGCTGGGCATCCCCGGCTCTATTCCGCTGCCGGAGAAAGATCCCCCCAAGGAGTACAAGTAAGGGATTGCTTAGCGGGCGGCCGTTTCTTGCAGGCCCAGATCCAGCCGAAAAAGCCGCCGCCCATGGCCCACCAGCACCCAGGCCGACCCGGTCATGGAAGCGCCTTCGTATACCGGACCCGGCATAGACACCAGCGATTGGGGTGCCTCTTCGCCGCCTGCCCAGCTCAGGACGGTACCCGCCTGGGTAAGCAAGAGACTGCCGCCCCCTGCCTGCGGCAGCAGGCTCCACACACAGCCGATGTCATCCATATAGTGCGGGTCCTCGCCTACGCGGCCCACCATACCCGTGCGCCGAAAGCGCAGGTCACGGGTACCACTATACCAGATATGGCCCTCGTGGACGAGCAGATGGTGAACGAGTCCAGGAAGACGGGCTTCCGGGGAAAAGGTTTGCCCGCCGTCCCGGCTGATCCACAGCCGGGAATGGTGTCCATTGAAGGCGACCGCGATGAATTCGTCAGGCTGCAAGCCCCTCCGGATGGCCCACACAAATCGGCCCGGATGGGCCCACACCCGTTCGGGAGCGCCCTCTAGACTCATGGGGAGGCGCAGCATGATGCCCCGGGGAGGGGCCAGGTGTCCTTTGGCGATCTTCTGGTGCCCCCCAACCAAAACGAGGGTGCCGGACTCGGGCACAATGGCAAAATCGTAGAAGGAAATCCGGCGGTAGGGAGCCGGGAGGCTGCGTCTTTGCCATTGGCCGCTGAGCAGGTCGTAGCGAAAGAGGGTGCCCTGGTCTCCGGTCAGGTAGACCTGATCGCCTGACCGGCGGATTTTAAGAATGTTGACCGGCGGGCCGGGCGGGGTCAGGACCTGCCGGGTACCGCTGTCGCTGAGGGCATACAGAATGCCATTTTCGCCCCCGACCCACCAGGTATGGGCATCGATCCGAGCCACCTCATAGTAACTGGAATCCGGATGATACTGGGCCTGCCAGGGCAATACGACCTGGCCTCTGAGGGCAGAGGCCGGCCAAAAAGCCGCCAAGACAAGCAGAAGAGCCAAAAACTGATGGTGCATGGCGAAGGACGGTCAGTACTTTCTCTTGAAAGTACGGAAACAGAGCGGGGAAGCCAGGGGGGTATGTCGGGCGGCTTATCAAGCGTAGCCGGAGGGCGAATATATGAGAAAGCAAGCAGATAAAATAAGCCCGGTCCGGTATGCGCTGGGCCGGGCCGCATCTTAATCCTTGATTTTGATCTCGACCGGATCGGAGTCCGGCAAGCGGTTGAGGCCCGAACCGCGAAACCGCACCTCGTAGCGGCCGCCCTCGGTGATGGCATAATTTCGACTAAGGTCGACCTCGCAGGCGAGCCGCTCGCCGGGATGCAGGGTCACAAAGTCCTTGAGCAACCAGGGATTGCGGTGGAGCCGGTCACCGGTATAGAGGATGCGCTCCCGCTTGCGGTGTACGTCCAGATAGTCGGTGGTAAAGCGGCCTTCCAGGGGGGAGGACCAGCGGGAGATGCGTACCGCATGGGTGCCGGTATTGGTGACCGTAAAGGTCATCAGAATGGGCTCGTCGAGGCGGTACTTGTCAGCTAGCGGGCTGAGCTCTACGACGACATCGCGCAGCGGCAGAGCCGTCGCGAGGGGCAGGCGCTGCCGGTTGAGCTGGCAGGCAGTCATCAGGGGGAGCAGGAGGGCGAGGAGCCACCAGGATTTGTTCATGATGCGGGGGTTGGGAGGTTATAACAACGGCCGCCAGCGGCAGCCTTTCCTTCCAAAGACCCGGCCATGTGGCCGGGGTGGGACCGGATCTGCCTGAGCCTGGCCAAACCCGGGATGAACCCGGGAGATAGCGTCATGATCGCTTTGCGGGCAGGTACTGGCTTTGATTGCTGAGTGCAAGGCCGTAATTTTCGCCCCGGTGGCCAATGGGGCCCCGGCCAAACCTCTTACCTGTATGAACGAGCTGTTACAGCCTGTGTCGATAGCCCGCCTCCTGAGCGCCCTGTTTCTGGGGGTTCTGTTTCTGCAGTCGGGTCTGGACAAGGTCTTCGACTGGAAGGGCAATTTGTCCTGGCTGAAGGAGCATTTTGCTCAGAGCCCTCTGCGCAACATGGTGCCGATGCTGCTGGGAATCATCACCCTCACCGAGCTCGCCGCCGGCCTGATGTCGGCCGTGGGGGCCGGGCTATTTCTGGTTACGGGGGGCCTGTGGTTGTCCGCCTCCGGGGCGGCGCTTTCAGGTCTGGCTTTGCTAATGCTTTTTACGGGTCAGCGGCTCGCCAAGGATTATGCCGGGGCCGCGACCCTGGTCAGTTATTTTATTCTGAGCCTGGTGACCTTGCTGCTGCATAGCAGCTGGATGGGCTAGGGATGCGCGGCCACCCAGACCGCCCCATCGGTAAATACTTCCCGCTTCCAGATCGGAACCGTCTCCTTGAGGGTGTCGATGGCATAGCGACAGGCCGCAAAAGAGGCCGCCCGGTGGGGCGTGGCCACCGCAATGATGACTGCCGTCTCGCCGGGCAGGAGGATGCCCGTGCGATGGTGGATGGCTATATGGGCCCCCTGCCAGCGACCCTGCACTTTGCGGGCAATTTTTTCCATTTCCTGGAGCGCCATAGGCTCGTAGGCCTCAAACTCCAGGCGGCGCACGGCACGCCCTTTGGTCTCGTTCCTGACCGTACCGATAAACATATCGATGGCCCCGGCCCCTTCATGGCTGACCGATTGAATGAGCGCCATAGGATCCAGGGGATCAGGAGTGAGATGAATCACGGGTAGAGGAGAAGCGTTCATACAGTGGAGATTCAACCCCCACTTACTGGGGGAATCAGCACAATTTCATCGCCAGGGCCGATAGAGGTTTCGGGACTGGCATATTCGGTATTGATGGCCACACGGAGGCTGGCAAGCCCCTTGAGGGGAGGGTATTGGCGCTCCAGGCTGGCGAGCAGGCCGGCCACAGTGGGCGGCCCAGGCCACTCAAACTCCACTTCGCGGCCCCCCAGGTAATCCCGGGTAATCCCATAGGCGTGCAACGTCACTTTCATAGGGAAAAGTTAGGCAAAATCTGTCCATCTGAAAAAAACTTTCTAATTTCCGCTTTATCCTCTGCTCCAGAATGCTTTTATGTATCCATGAAACTCATCCTGTCCCATAATCATCTCCTCCTGAAGGTCTCACCTGAAGCGCTGGCGCGCTTCAAGCGAGACAACAAGGTCCAGACCGCCGTGGTTTTCGGCACCTATGCCGGGGACAAACTGATCTTCACGCTGGAGACCAGCCACTCCTACGAAGAGCTCCACGTGAGCCTCGTAGCCAATGAGCTACGGGTATTTGTGCCCAAACCCCTGGCCAAAGACTGGGCCTTTGGGGATCGGGAAAGCTTTGGCGCAGACCTTGACGTGGGCGAAGGCAGGAGCCTGCATCTCTCGGTGGTCAAGGAGATTGAGATGGTTGATCCTCCTGCTCCGGGTACGCCTTCCGAAGCAGAAGAGGCCTTTCCCGTGGACGAAAGTACCCAGGAGTTTCGTCGTAAACACTTCCCATACAGCTAATCGTTGAGCTTACTCTCCCGGCTATGAAACTACGCCTCAGTGACAATACCCTGCGCCTGCGCCTTTCTCCCGCCGAACTCGAAACGTTCGGGCGGGTAGGCGAGCTTACCTCCGTCATTCGCTTTACGCCAGATCAGAACTTTACCTGCCGCTTGCAACGCGTTAAGGGAGTGACTGATACACTGGGTGTGCACTACACGGGTGGGGTCCTCTCTATTCACGTGCCCGACGCCCAGGCCGATGCCTGGACCCAAACCGATCAGGTCGGACTCGAAGCCGAGAACGATCTGGGCGACGGGGAGTTCTTTCGGGTCCTGGTGGAGAAGGATCTGGCCTGCCGGCACAAGGAGACCCCCGACCCGGAAAACCGCTTCCACGAATAATTATTGAGTGACCAGATTGGAGTGTGCCGCATCGGCGCCCCAGGTCGACCAGCCCGTGAGGCTGGCATCGCCGGTATCAATGCTGTGGAGGCGTCCATAGGTTGTCGTCACATAAATGCGCCCGTGCATGGCAATGGGCTGATATCGGATCGGTTCACCGATTTCGAAGCGCTGAATCTCGTCGCCTGTCTCGGCATCCATGACGATGACCGAGCCAGAGAGGGTACCCAGGATGAGCTTCCCGCCCGCCGCGATCGGCGGGGTACCGAGAAAGCCGCCTTCTTCTGCCAGATCTCCACTCAGCTTGTGCCGCCAGCTAACCGAGTCGGTCCCCGTCTGGCTACAGACCAGTTCGTCGCCCATAGTGGCGTAGCTTTTATCGCCCAGCGCGAGGAGACGGGAGCCCTGAAAGGCCTGCAGCGAGGCGACATTGGACTGGCCAATGTTGGCGGCGGCCATATCCCAGGCAGCTGCGGCGGGGGCGCCGCCCCCAAAGCCATTACCCGCATCGTAGCCGTCGGCTGCGGTCTTGAATTTCGCGGCAGATTGGACTTCGTAGTCCAGATAGGCGGCTTGGCGGGTGTGACC
>RFHL01000872.1 GCA_003696875.1 Bacteroidota bacterium
GCCAGGACGGGGGCGCGATTTTTTCTGGACTCAGGCTTTGTATTTCAAAAAAAACTGGTACATTTTCGCCGTCGGCTCGTACAATCCGACAGACGTTGCATGCGCTTTTTGTAGATAAGCTATTGGTTATTAGTTTTTTACATTCTTTTTTATGCCGCCGCCAGGCGGCTGGAAGCCATGTTTTACCGATTTGAGGAGATCCCCGCACCCGTGCGGCGCGCGTTTTTGGATCGCTATCCCGAGGCCAGCCTTGAGGATTGGGAGCCCAAGCATAGCGGGATCATGGAGCTGTATTTTGAGCTGAATGACCGGGTCGCCCAGGCCCAGTTTGATGCCGAGGGCAATTGGCTGGGATCCCAGCTGCAATTGCCCGAATCAGCATTTCCCTCCTTTGTCGTCGAGTTTCTGGAAGCGTTGCCGGAGGAGTTGCTCCTGTGGGAGCTGAGCCTGCATGAAGTGCCGGGCGGTCCTTCGTTTCTGATCCTGGAGGTGGACGAAGCCGACGACCAGCCCATCCGGAAGTTCAAGTTCGATACCCATGGCCAGCTCTTGTGTGAGTGGCGGGGGATGGTCAACTTTTCCCGAAACTATCTGAATTGATGGCAAGCTTGAGGAGAAAAGCGGACCTGCCCCAGGCAGTGATTGATTGGGTGGCCGGGGCGCATCCGGAAGGAGAGATTGTATCCATCGGCCTGCTCCAAGAGGGTGTGTTGTCGGTGGAAGTGGCGGAGGGTGAGCAGCGGATTCAGCTGCTGTTCTCCGAGGACCCCACACCGGTTTGGTTGCAAAGTCGCATATTGGTGGCGCTGCGAATGCTGCCAAAGGCTATCATCCGCTACCTGGAAGGGAAAAAACGGGAATATCCTGACCTGTTTGCCGAGGCTGTTTTCCTGCCGGGAGATCAGTCCTGTTTTGAAATTTTTCTGCGAAACCGCCGGGAACAGACACAAGTGAAGGTTCGCTTTTCTGAATCCGGTAAACTGGAACAGGTGGACATTATTCCACGCTAGTCTCGTCTCCTTCGGAAGGTACACATTCAAATCTCATTTTATAAACCCCATTCTCCCTTTTATGTTTGATTTCATTTTGATGCTGTCGTCATGAACATTCGAGTATCTAACATTGATCCTTCCACTACGGTTGAGGATCTGCAGGAGCTTTTCGAAGAGTTTGGTGAAGTGCTGGAAGTTCGTCTGAATGATGAACCTGATCCTGGCAAGGATACCTACAGTGCCGTGCTGACCATGGCATTTGATGATGATGCCGAAGCGGCCATCGACGAACTCAATGGGGAAAACTTCGACGGGCGCTTTCTCCGGGTGCGCGCGGGAGAAGTCGGCCCCGTAGACGCAGATGGGCGTTCGGAGGAGACGCTGGATGAGTTCGACGAGGACTTTGACGCAATGAGTTTTCAGCGCATCCAGCGCAAGCGCCCTGGACGGGGCGATTGGTAGGCTGCCTAGCTTTTCTCCTGCCGGGGAATCAGGCGCAATTGATACAGATCCTGCCGCCGGTCCTTGAGGGTGCGCACGCTCCCAAACTCATGTAGCTCGCGCAAGAGGCTCACATCTACATCGGCGATGAGAGTCATCTCCGTGTTGGGCGTGGCCTCGGCCTTGATGGCATTGGTAGGGAAGGGAAAGTCCGAGGGCGTAAAGATCGCCGACTGGGCGTATTGGATGTCCATATTGTTGACCTTGGGCAGGTTGCCCACGCAGCCGGCAATGGCGACATAGCACTCATTCTCGATGGCGCGCGCCTGTGCGCAGCGGCGCACGCGGTAGTAGCCATTTTGGGTATCGGTCAGGAAGGGCACGAAGAGGATGTCCATCCCCTGATCGGCGTAGAGCCGGGCCAGCTCGGGGAACTCGACGTCGTAACAGATCAGGATGCCAATTTTGCCACAGTCGGTATCCATCACGCGTATGCGGTCGCCCCCACTCATGCCCCAGGAGCTCACCTCCGAAGGGGTAACATGTACTTTTTCGTAGCCCTCCCAGGTGCCATCCCGTCGACAGAGGTAGGCCACATTGCGTAGCTGCCCGTCGGGGGTGAGTTGGGGCATGGACCCGGTGATGATGTTGACATTGTAGTTGACGGCAAATTCGGAGAACTTCTCTCGCAGGGGCGCCGAAAATTCGGCCAGCCCCCGGATGGCCTTGGCCTCGCCCAAGTGGTTGAAGGCCGCCATCAGCGGAGCATTGAACAGTTCCGGAAACAGGATGAAATCCGAGTGATAATCGCTGACCGCGTCCACAAAGTACTCCACTTGCTCCACCAGCGCGTCAAAGTCCTTAAAAAGTCGCATTTGCCACTGCACCAGCCCGATCCGGACGACAGATTTCGGCGCGTTGATCAGGCTGGTTTCTTCCTGATAGTAAATGTTGTTCCACTCCAGCAGGGTGGCATACTCGCGGGAAGAGGTATCTCCGGGCAGATAGCCCTTGAGAACCTTTCGCACGTGAAAGTCATTTGACAGCTGAAAGGTGAGCGTCGGATCGTAGATGGCCTTCAGGCGTACCTGCTCAATGTATTCCCGGGGCTTTAGCGCCTCCGCGTACTGAGAATAGTTGGGAATGCGGCCGCCAGCCATGATGGAGCGCAGATTGAGGTGTTCGCATAGCTCCTTGCGGGCGTCATACAGCCGCCGGGCCAGCCTCATCCCCCGAAACTCGGGATGCACAAACACCTCAATGCCGTACAGCACATCTCCCTTGGGATCATGGGTGTGAAAGGTATAGTGTCCCGTAATCTGCTCGTAGGTATGGCTATCACCATAACGCTTATAGTCCACGATCAGCGACAGGGCACTCGCTACCACCCGGCCATTGACCAGGATACAGAGCTGACCTTCAGGAAAAATCTCCAGCAGGCTGGCGATGGCCGATTCTTTCCAGTACACCCGCCCCAGGTCGGCATACGCCTCCTGCATGGCATCCTTGAGCTCCAGATAATCCTCAATCCTCAGATTGCGGAGCTCGATGACGGGTTGTTGATCGTGATTGGCGGGAATGGAAGAGCCTTCGTGTTGGGTTGACGACATATTCAACTTAAAATAGGGTGGTATCTTGAGGCAGGGCACTATGTGTTCCCTTACGAAGGTACCCAATATCCCTGATTCGTGAAATCATACCGACTTTCCTTTTCCAACGGCCGCGGTGACAGCCTTTCCGCCATCCTGGATTTGCCGCTGGGGGAGCGACCTCGCGCTTTCGCGATCTTTGCCCATTGCTTCACCTGCGGGAAAAATCTCCGGGCGGAGCGCCACCTGAGCCTGGCGCTCACCCAGGAGGGGATTGCGCTCCTGCGCTTTGACTTTACGGGTTTGGGGGAGAGCGATGGGGCATTCTATGACACCAACTTCTCCACCAATGTGGCCGATATCCTGGCGGCGGCCGATTTCCTGGATTCGGAGTATCAGGCGCCCAGGCTACTGATAGGCCACTCGCTGGGTGGGGCTGCGGTCCTCATGGCGGCGCGCCAGTTGGACACCGTACAGGCAGTGGCCACCATCGGAGCCCCGGCCGAGCCCGCTCATGTTAAGGGGCTCTTTGTGCATATGGAAGACATCATTCGCGCCCGGGGAGAAGCGGAAGTGCGCATCGCTGGCCGGCCTTTTACCATCCGGCGGCAATTTCTGGACAATATCGAATCCACCCCCCTCGCCGCCGAAGTGGCGGCGCTGCGGAAAGCCGTGCTGATTTTACATTCGCTCCAGGATACCGTCGTGGGCGTGGACAACGCCCGCAAGCTCTACGAAGCGGCCCGCCATCCCAAGAGTTTTGTGACCCTGGATGGCGCGGACCATCTGCTCACCCGAAAAGCGGATGCCCTCTACACGGGGCGGCTGATCGCCGCCTGGGGGAGTCGCTATCTGGATCTGGACGTACCCAAGCCGCTGCTTACGGAGCAGCAGGCGGTGGTGCGGCTGGGAGCCCGGGGCTTCACCACTGAGGTGCAAGTGGGGCATCATCACTTCCTGGCCGATGAGCCCACCAAGGTGGGCGGGGATGATCTGGGCCCTGCGCCCTATGACCTGCTGTTGGCCTCCCTCGGGACCTGCACGGCCATGACCGTGCGGATGTATGCCGACCGCAAGGGCTGGTCGCTGGAGGAGGTGCGGGTGCACCTGTCCCATCGCAAGGATTATCCCAGCGATGCCCGGCAGGCGGGGGAGCACCCGGCCAAACTGGATCATATCGACCGAATCCTGGAGCTGGAAGGACCACTTGACACGGAGCAGCGGGCGCGCCTCATCGAAATCGCCAATCGCTGCCCCGTTCACCGGACGCTTCACAGTGAGATCGTGGTGGAGACCCGCTTGCGGGAAGGAACGAAGCCCTAGACCTCCTCCGGAACGATGCCAAAGTGTTCGCAGTACCGCCGGTAGAGATGGTGGGCCTGAGGGTAGGCCGACTGCGGGCTCATAAAGTGCGAAAATTCGAAGGTAATCGCTTCCTCCATGCCCGCAGCGCGGGCCGCTTCGAGCTTTAGCCGCAGCTTTTCCCACTTGATGGGCAGGAACTTGATGGGCATGTCCCGGTCAAAGGACTCGGCATTGGTCCAGCAACGCAGGCCGTAGCGGTCGGCCAGCACCTTGTTGACCGACAGGTAGTCGGCCAGTTCGTGATAGTCGACATGCCCGTCCTGAAAGGCCAGGATGTCCACCGCCCCCTGTAGCCCGCTCAGGATTTCGTCCCACTCCTGCTCGTGCTGCCGCAGGGAGACCGCTTCGCCCTTGGTAATTCCGGCTTCGGAGGAGAGGATGGCCTTCTTGCCATCGATATAGGGCGAAATGAGGGTGGGGAGTCCGCTGGAAATGCCCTTGCAGTGCTGGCCCAGCTGGGCGTAGGTGTCGATGATGCCCGCCGTGCGACGGCTCACCTCCTGCGAAATGTACCAGCCGCCAAAGGCGGCGCGATGGCCGTAATTGCGCCATACCTCGTCGATCACCGCCCGGTTCAGGTCCACCTCCCGCTCAAAGTAGCCCTCGGTCCAGTATTGCCCCGAGTCGTACAGCCCAAAATAAAAGGTGAGGCCGTGCTTTTCGGCCAGGCCAAGAAAAAGGTCGACCAGATCCACCGGCGGCCGGTAGGCCCCCTCCCGTTCCATGAGAATGTCTGACGGGTAGGTGAGCCAGCGACGGTAGCCACAGCGAATCAGGATCACAGTGCGGATGCCCGTGGCCTTCATGATCCGAAAATCCCGATCCCACTCTTCATACCCCCAGTTCTGGTGGGGAATGTCATGGGAAATCTCGTCGAGAAAAGTGCCGGTGAGGTGCATGGGTCGAGGTTCGAAGTGTGCTTCAAGGAGAGATTGAGACCTTAAGGATAGGCCTCTCGAAAATACGCTTCGTGTCGGCGAATTCCTTCATAAAAAAAGAAGACTTCGCCCTCAATGCCGCGGGCGCGGTTGGCCTGGATCATAGAGTCGAGCAGGCCCTGGGAGGCATAATAGTCCCCGACCTTGAGCAGGATGCCAGGGGCCAGCCGGTGATGCAGACCCGGGCCTACCTGTGCCTGCACAATCTTGTCGAGCTCGTGGATATAGCGGTCGATGTCATAGCGGTAAATTTGGGGACAAACTTCGTCTACCCAGCCTTCGGCCAGCCAGCGAGGCCAGTCCTGCAGGTACTCCTCCTTGCTCCAGGGGTAAATGCTGGGGGCCATCGACACGATGAGGTCGGGGCGTACGGCCTTGAGGGTATCATACAGGCCATGCAGATAGTCGCTCAGGCGATCGGCCCGCCACTGCACCCATTCCGGGTCGCGGTAGTCGGACGGGGGCTCAGCCCCGTCGTGTTCGGCCTGGTACAGCGCCCGGGTATAGGGCTCATAGCCTGCCAGCGAGGGCAGGGCAGGCAGGCGGTCGTCGCCCTGTATGCCATCTACCTCGTAGCGGGTGGCGACTTCCAGGATGAGGTCCGTCAGGAGGGCCTGCACCTCAGGATGAAAGGCATTCATCCAGGCAAAGCCGTTTTTGACCGCAAGCTGACCCTCGCCGTCCAGCGCCCGCCAATGCGGGCGGCCGTCGAGTAGGTGAATGCCCTGCGTCCCGTAGGCCGCGGCAAAACCAAACTCAAACCAGGCATAGACCTTTAGCC
>RFHL01000073.1 GCA_003696875.1 Bacteroidota bacterium
CGCGGGATCGGTGTGGCCGTCAGGGTGAGGGTATCCACCGACTCGCGCATCAGCTTGAGCTTTTCTTTCACGCCCACCCCAAAGCGCTGCTCCTCATCGATGATGAGCAGGCCCAGCTCCTTGAATTTGACGTCTTTGGAAACCAGCCGGTGGGTCCCGATCAGGATGTCGATCTTACCCTTGGCCACCCGGGCCAGGGTTTCCCTGGACTCGGCGGTGGTCTTGAAGCGGTTGAGGTAGTCGACCTCGACCGGCATGTCGCGCAGGCGCTCCCGGAAGGTCTTGTAGTGCTGCAAGGCCAGAATGGTGGTGGGCACAAGGATGGCAACTTGCTTGCCGTCGACGACGGCTTTGAAAGCGGCCCGGATGGCGATTTCGGTTTTGCCAAAGCCTACATCCCCACAGATCAGGCGATCCATGGGGTGGGGTTGCTCCATGTCTTTCTTGACCTCTTCGGTGGTCTTGAGCTGGTCCGGGGTGTCCTCGTACATAAAGCTGGCTTCTAACTCCCGCTGCATGTAGCCGTCGGGGCTGAAGGCAAAGCCGTGCATGGCCTTGCGCTTGGCGTAGAGGGTCACCAGATCAAAGGCCAGTTCCTTGATGCGCTTCTTGGTCTTGGCTTTCTTGTTTGTCCAGGTGGAGGAGCCCAGCTTGCTCAACTGGGGGACGGCTCCATCCTTGCCGGTGTAGCGCGAGACCTTGTGGAGGGAGTTGACGTTGACAAAGATGGCGTCGCCATTTTTGTACATGATCTTGACGGCCTCCTGTATGTGCTTGCCCACCTCCAGGCTGTGCAGCCCGGCAAACTTGCCGATGCCGTGGTGCACATGCACCACGTAGTCACCGGGATTAAGTTCGCGTAGCTCCTTGAGGGTCAGGGCCTGCGAGCGCTTGGCGTCCGAGCGGGCCTTGTAGCGGTGGTACCGGTCAAAGATCTGATGATCGGTGTAGCAGGCGATCTTCAGGCGGTGGTCCCAGAAGCCTTCATGCAGGTCGCCCTGCAAGCCGGTAAAGTGGACGGCCTCGTCCACCTCGGCAAAGATTTCCTCCAGCCGCTGGATCTGCTTGTCGTTGGGGGTGGCAACGTAGTTGGTGATGCCCGCCTGCTGGTTGTCCTTCAGGTGGTTGGCCAGCAGGGTAAATTCCTTGTGAAAAGAAGGCTGGGGTGACCCTTTCCAGGCCAGCACTTCGGCCTGCACCTTGTAGTAGGAATCCTGATTGATCTCCAGCACCGGGAAGGCCTTCATTTCGCTCCGAAACGCATCCGGATGGTAATAGAGCATCTCTGGCTCCTGACTCGTGGCCGCGCCCCCGCTTTGCGCCATGAGCTGGGCAAACTGATCGCTAGCCTTGCGGAACATGCGCTCCAGGTCGGCCTCGACAAAGCCCACATTGCGGGTGACGATCAGGCTGCGCGGGGAAATATAGTCGAGAAAGGAGACCTTTTCCTCCGTCAACAGGTTGCGCTGGATGTTGGGAATCAGGGAGATACGCTTGACCTTGTCCACCGAGGTCTGCTCCACCGGATCGAAGGTCCGGATGGTGTCCACTTCGTCCCCAAAAAACTCAATGCGATAGGGGAGGTCGTGGGCAAAGGAAAAGACATCGAGGATGCCACCCCGCACGGCAAACTGCCCGGGTTCGTAGACATAGTCTTCCCGCTCGAAGCCGTAGCTCTCCAGCAGTTCAACCATAAAATCCATCCCCAGGTCGCTGCCCTGGGTGATCTCAAAGGTATGCTTGACCAGTGAGCGGCGGTTGATCACCTTTTCGCTCAGTGCCTCGGCAAAGGTGATGATCACCTGCCGGCCACTCTTGGTGTGGTTGATCTCGTTGAGGACTTCGGCGCGCTGGAGCACATTGGCATTATCGACCTCCTCGATCTGGTAGGGGCGCTTGTAGGAGGCGGGAAACAGGAAAATCTCCTTCCTCGGCATGAGCGACTGCAGGTCGTTGTGGAAGTAGAGCGCCTCCTCCTTGTCATTCAGGATGATGACGGTGTTGCGCTGGATGAGGCGGTACAGGGCGGCCACGAGCAGCGCGGCCTGGCTGCCGGCCGTATCGCGCAGCTGAAACTTGCCATCGGCCGACTCCTTGATGGTGCGGGCAAAGGCTTGGAGATCA
>RFHL01000873.1 GCA_003696875.1 Bacteroidota bacterium
ATGAAGCCCACGCCTTTCTGGAGTCCCGGCAGGCGATGGGCAAGGTGGTGGTGACGTGGTAGCGGTTCGAAGTTCCTGGTTCCTGGTTCCTGGTTCCTGGTTCCTGGTTCAAGGTTTTTCTGAACGCTGTCGGAGGTAATGAAATCCCGAGTATCGGGAACTCCCGTTTTCTGACTTCTCTACTCGGACTTATGACCTCTATCTTTTTTCGCCAACTCAATGGTGGCGGTTACCTGTCCATGATCGGAGGTCCAACGGGGCTGCCGGTCCTCGCTCAGGGTCTCATCGAGCAGATGATCGTTGAAGGTCGCGACGTAGCGCACCTGCCCGACGCGATGGGGGTTTTCGCGCACCAGTTCCTGGCTCACCATGATATGGTCAAGGGCTTCGTGATGGCCGTTGTGGATGTGGGAGTAGTAAAAATCATGAAAGCTCTGTCGGGCCTGAATGTCCTTGACGTGATACAGCAAGGTATCCCAGATCCGCTGCTTCACGTCCATGGGAAAACGGCGGTGGGGCGGTTCACCTGAGAGGATGCGGGAGGTAACGGCCAGGCCGCTGTCGTTGACATCGCCAAGGAGGACGACCGGAGTTTCCCGGTCGCGGAGCTCGGTCATCACCACTTCCCGGAGGGCCGTGGCCTCAGCGGCACGACGAATCAACGAGCGGGCTTGCCCGCGGGCGAGGTGGACCGGATTGTCGCGGGTTTCCCCATTCAGGAGAGCGGGTCGCTTGGACTTGAGGTGCGCCACAAAGACGACTATTCGGAGTCCGGGTCGCACCTCGACTTCGGCCTTGAGGATCGGCCGTGAAAAGCTGGTGATACCGAGCAGGGATTCGTCCTCTAACTTGAGGGCGTTGGGGAAATCGCTGATCACTTCATGGCGACGGATGGGGAAGGTGGTCGCCAGCCCGACCCGCGGCAGGTCGCCAGTCTCGGCGGCGACGAGATACTGGGCATCGCGCAGCACATGGCTGCGGCGGACCAAGGTCTGCAGGGCCTGCGCATGGAAGATCTCCTGAAAACCGACGATCTCGGCTTGCATCTTGTCCAGCTGAGCGGCGGTCCAGCCGAGCTTGCGCTCGTAGCTGTCCGGACTGCATACCTGCCGGCCGTAGTAGGGGACATCAGGCAGGATGAGGTTGAAGAGATTGAAGGTGCCAATGCGAAAGCTGTCCATGCGCAGAGAATTAAGGTATGTCCCGAACCGGAGCTACAAAATCGAAAAGCTGGGGGACAATGCCAAAGCTTGCCCCCTTGGGTAAAAGGGGTGGATCAGGAAGAAAACCCGCTCCTGCAGCGCTCTTCCAATGTTGAGAACCAGACCAACTGGCTGGTACAGAGCGACTATGTGCATCCCTTTGGCGAAGAAGGTAAGTTTGAGGCGGGGGTCCGCCTCAACATGCGAGCCGTCAACAACGACTACCTCGTGGAGGAGCGGCGCGAAGGGGAAGAATGGCGGCTGGTAGATGGCCCCACGGGCGATCCTTTTGACGATGCGGTGGTTTATACCGAAAACATCTACGCCGCCTACTTCCTGGCCGGATAGAAATGGGGCAAATTCCAGGCCCAGGGGGGCCTGCGGGCGGAGTACTCTGACATCGGCGTGGACCAGCGGGCCGCGCAGGACGTGATCAGCAAGCAATATCTCAACTGGTTTCCCTCGGCCCATGTGGGATATGAGCTCAATACCCAAAATACCATTCAGCTCAGCTACAGCTATCGCATCAACCGGCCCCGCTTCCGCTCCCTGCTGCCCTTCTCCAATTTCTCCGACGCCCGCAATTTCCGGCAGGGCAATCCCGACTTGGACCCGGAGTACACCCACTCCATGGAGGCCGGCTATCTGAAGTACTGGGAGACAGGTTCGCTCACCAGCTCGATCTATTACCGTTACCGGACCGGGGTGATTGAGGACATCACCCTGATCGATCCCGTGACCGGCTTTGCCATCCGCACGCCCGCCAACCTGGCGCTGGAGCACGCCTTTGGGGTGGAGTTTGCGGGTAACCAGGACATCACGGACTGGTGGCAACTCAATGGCAGCCTGAACTTCTACCGGGCCATCACCCAGGGCGCATTCACCACCCCTGAAGGACAGGTGCTCGACCTGTCCCGCGATACCTACGCCTGGGAGGGCCGGGTCAATAACCAGATGGACCTGCCGAAAGCCTTCAAGGCTCAGTTTTCCTTCTCCTATCGCTCCGGGCAAATCACCCCGCAGGGCCGCTCCCTGCCCATGTACGGCGTAGACCTGGGGATCAATAAGGAGATTCTCAATGAAAAAGGCACCATAACTCTGAGCGTGCGGGACCTCTTCAACACCCGCCGCTGGCGGCAGGAGATCCGCACCGATGAAATTTTCCGCACCATTGAAGCCCAGCGTTGGGGGCGTCAACAGTTTATCCTTTCCTTCAATTACCGGCTGAATCAGGAAAAAGGCCGCGGCGGTCGCGGGGGAGCGCGCCCCGGTGGGGGCGGGGATTTCTAGGCCCGCATCTCAGACCAAGACATCACGGGCAGCTTCCCTTTCCGGAGGGGGCTGCCCGTTTGCTCGATTTCCCGGCTTTTTTGTACCTTTTATGGAGCAAGGTTGGCAACCGCATCCCCGGCTGTTGCCCTATCACTGTTAACGCCTGCCTCATGTATGGTCCCGCCGTCAAGTCCGCCAATCGCCTGAGAAGCTATCAAAGTGCTTCCTATGAGGCTATTCTCCTGGATCAGATCCAGGCCGAGGGCAGCATTCAGTATCAGTTTCTGCTGGCTGTTTTTGAAGGAAATGCCCAGAATCCCTTTCTCATCCTTTCCTCAGAAAAAAGCAACCCCCTGGCCGGGTTTGACTTGAAAGACTTTCTGGGAGAAGATGAGGAGGATGACAGCCCGGCCGTCGTGCCCGGGACCACCTACTTTTTCTGCTACTTCGAAGGAGACCGGCACGTAAACCTTGGCAGTTCTCCGGAATGGGCCGATGTACAAAAGTTTGAAAAACGGGCGCTGGCTTTGCTGCAGGAAAAGTTGGGGGAAACGCTTCAGCCTGTATGATCCGGCCCCAACCTTGGCTACCCTCTCAATACTCCGGCCGAATCGAAAGGCGGGCAACCAGGCTGCTGGCCTGCAAGGGCGCTGAGACCCGGGCGATCAGGGTGTAGCTGGGTCCTCCATCCGCTGGGTCGTAGGTAAACATGGCCGTGGCCTGTCCGGGGCCGCGCATGGGCGGTTGCCGATACGCGCCAAAGGCGCTTTCGAGAGTGGTCAGCGTCGGCGTACAGCCAGGATCAAATTGCAGATCGACATGCGAGAGTTGGGTCGAATCGTAGACCTGCACAAAAACCAGCTCGACGAGGCAGCTGTCCCAGCGGGCGAGGTTGATTTGCCCTTCACCTACGGCTTCAGCCTGGTCCCCCAGCAGGGTGGGGATATTGGCAAAATGTCCCTCGGGATTTTCTTGGCTGAGGGTGTGGAGGAGATGTTTCAGGCTGGCAATGCTGGGCTGAGCGGCGTCGGACATGGAGCTTGAGGATTGGCAAGCGGAGAGAAAAGGGAGCAAGATAAAGAGCGTGAGGGTCAGGGACTTCATATGCCGATGCTATGGAGCAAGGAATTGGTATCGTCGAGTTCGTCGCCGACGCGCCAGGCGTCGTGCTCCTCAGCCAGGGCCCGGTACTGGGCAAAGGTGCCCGAGGCCAGGATCCGATTGCGCCGGGCCCCACCGGCTCCGTAGATGTTATTGTACCAGTTTTGGGCGATCAGGGCCTTGGCCGAGCCAGGAGCGATGGGATCAGCCACCGCGGCAGTAGCGATGTTGTTGGGGATGCCCAGTTCGCTAGCGATCTGGGCCGCATTGCGGCCCTGGCCGGCCCGCAATTGGGCGATATTGTACCATTGCTCGGCGTGCCGGGCCTCGTGGTAGACAGTATTGGCGATGTCGTCCAGCTGAGCCTGGGTGGGCGTAGCTACCGAGAGGGCCGCCTGTCCCAGGGTAAGGGACCAGGTCGTGAAGTCAAACTGGCCCAGGTCGGCCATATTTTGTACGGTAAAGGTGACATTGGGAACACCCGCTGCCTGCAGCTGCTGGTTGGCAAGACGGGCGATGGCCGCCGAGCGCTGGGCCGGCGTCGTCAAGGTCGAGAAATCGACCTGATTATAGCCAATGGCAAATATCAGAACCGAGCTCGTCTGGGCGAGGCCATGCCGCACGAGGGCCGGTAGCGACTGTGGCCCGGCCTTGCCGTCCACCGTCTGCCCCCGCTGGGACTGATGCGTGGCAATTGCCTGCAGGGTGGCATCATCAATGGTGCCCGTAGCGGGTACGCCTACTGCCTGCTGGATTTCCCGGATGATGGCTGCCGTGTAGACCGTCGGTTGACCAGCATAGAAGGCCCGGGCTGCCGTAAGCTGCCGGGCATTTAGCAGATCAGCCCGCTGGATGGGGGCGTCCGCCTGCCGGCGCTGGACCGGGGGTTGCGCAAAAACCAGGGGTGGCGCCGGGCGCGAGACCACAGGCTCGTTTTGTTCCTGTTCCACGGCCCCGGAGGCCGCTTGGCGGGTAGTAGGCGATGATTGCCGACGAATGCCCGGGTCGTAGGAGGCCATAGGGGAGGGATTTGATTTAAAATACCTCCTCCGCCCGGAAAAAACAAACAGGCAAAATATTTGGGCTCCGCCTGGCATTTGAGACCCCTTGGGCCTGCGCGCTTTTCCAGCGCCAAGGGGGGGGGGCAGCCACACACAAAAAAAGACTACATCAAAAGAGGCAGCCATTTTTGCGTGGTAGACGCGGCAGGATTCGAAAAACACGTTGTACAACTATATTCGGGAAATGAAGGACAGCCCCCAAACATCCCTTAAAGGCTGATCCTGGACGTAGTGTTGTGTTCGGTGGATCTCCCGGTCTGGGTTGCCGCTGGACCCTGTGCCCTGACTGCACCTGTTGAGAGGTTGCCGGTCGCATCAATGGCCTGGCAGCCAGCCCAGCCGGGACCTTGTGGCCGGTTGCTGGCCTGTAAAAGGGCAACCACTTTTCTGGAAAAGCCGTATATTGGGAATGCGGAGGGTGCGCTGTGCCCACCGCCCCCAAAACTCCCTGTGCCTTTCGAGGTGCGGGGGGTTTTGCTTTTTCCTTCGCATCGATGGCCTGGCAGGCAGCCCAGACGGACCCTGTGGCCGTGGGGCAGAAGAAGGGGGAAAAATGGACTTTTTCAGAGAAAACCGGCAAAAATCCGGCAACGCACACCAAAGAAAAAAGCCTAACCGTCTGTTTTGCAGATAGTTAGGCAAAATTGTTGTACACGCGGCAGGAATCGAACCTGCGACCTTCGGTTCCGGAGACCGACGCTCTAATCCCCTGAGCTACGCGTGCAACGGGACGACAAAGGTAATATACGGGGATCGACTCCCCAAAGGTTTTGAGAAAAAAATGAAGGCCTTTAAGCCCGCATTTGCCCGCTTTAGCGGTAAGCACAGCTACTTCAGCCCCCTTTTTTTGCTTTCTGCCCGGACAGGGGGCTCTTTGCTCCTATACCCATGGCCAGTGGTTGGTCCCTTCCCCGGTTTTGGGACCTCAAAAAGCGGTACTTCCCACCGACTGGGAAGCCTGAATGTCCCGCCTGCGGCGAGATGGGGTATGTGCACGTTCGCTCCTGCCAGATCAGGCTGCCCTTTGGTACTTTCTTCCTTTCCACCTTTAGTACATCCTACAATGAAGCGTTCTCGCTTTTTTCTCATTCCGCCTATGGTATCTGGCCTGATGCTGGCCGCCTGCTTGTTTCTGTTTGCTTGTCAGACGCCGGCCATATCTCCGGACTCCCGTAACGGGAGTGCCCTCCAGCTCTCAACCCTTCTGACCGATACCCTGGGAATGGCAACCTGCCTGGAACTGGATACCCTGGACCCGACTCTGCTTCCTCCTGCGGTGCTTGACAGCCTGCCGGGCAATTTCCCTCAAGACCCCATCTTGCGGGTCCTGCGCCTGACTGGTTCCCATGACACCCTCTTCTTGGTGCGTTTTCAGCAGGGAGGGGTATACCTTTTCCAATCTGACGGGCATGTCTGGGGCCAGGGCCAGCTTACATCGCCCGGGCCGGGCGATGTGGAGGCGTTTTTTCACCTCCTGTTCCAGACCCTTTTTGCCCATCATCCCATCAAGGAGGTCGAGTGGAAAGGCTACATTCCGGGTGGCGGCAAATGGGAGGTGGAGTTTTTCGACGACAGCGAATGGTATGTCACCCTACAGGGAAACCAACTTTGCTACGCCCTTGATGACCACGGAGGCCATGATGGTGACGATGGCTATGACGACGACGATTCCACCTACCATTCCGGCGGGAGCCATAGCGGTTACTTTGGTGGCCATGTACCCAGCGGACAGGTGCCAGACAGCCTGTGGCATTGGCTGGATCAGCACGATCCCGGGGCCGAGATAGATGAGATCAAGTATATCTCTCTGTGTGATACGGTTTACGGGTTTGTAGTCAAACTGGAAAATAGTCATAGTGGCGGCAGCCACGGAGGGGACCGATACCTCGTATTTGCCCCTGATGGAACCTACCTGTACAAGTTCCGGGAAGAGGATGCCGACGAGGTTCTGCCCAACAGCCTCCATGACAGCCTGGAGGCCCTGTATCCCGGTTTCGAGCCCGACGATGTCATGGTGCAAACCTTGCCCAGTGGTGACATTCGCTACGAAGTCGAGATGAAGGCCGACCGGGGCGGAGATGATCTGTTCGTTCTGGTATTGCCTGATGGAACCGTCCTCTGTGAGCGGGACGAGACCGACTGACCATTTAAGCGGGTATTGCTGCTTCATAAGCCGGTTCTTTGACTTATGATCCCAGGGGTTCGGGAATTCGTTTTCCCGGACCCTATTTTTATACCAAAAAGAACATCAATATGCGGATACGGTTTCTCTGGTGGTTTGGGTGGGCGCTCCTTCCCCTCAGCCTCTCCGCCCAGGAGGGCGGTACCTTTCTCCTTAGCCTGCGCGCCGAGTACGAGCGCGGCACCCTGCAGGCCTTCGACCTCAACGACTTTTTTCGGAGCTACAATGCCTACTATGGGGCCAACATGGCCCAGCCCTTCGATACCCTTGGCGCCACCGACCTGTCCCATCCCGCCTTCGGCGGAGCCCTCCGCTGGACCTACGGCCAGAAAGTCGGCTTCCATACCGGGCTCTCAATGGTCTACGGTCGCAAGGAGGTGCAGCGCACCGCCCGCTACGCCAATGGCATCGTTACCCAACTGGACCTCGAGGCCCGCGACTTCACTTTCCAGTACGATGTAGGCCTGCTGCTTGGGGGCACGCTCTCCCTTAATTCCCACCTTGCCGGGCGCATCCGCCACAGCTGGGGCTACCTCGGCTACGTCTACCAGGACGGTACCTACAGCCTCGGCAATGAGTACGACATCCTCAGCGTCTACCAGGCCACTACCGTAACCCTCGACGTAGGCGGCTCCATCGGACTCCACCTGGGGCGGGTCTACATCCCCGTCGGCATCAGCTATCCTACCAATTTTGCCTCCGACGACGGCCTGCTCTCCTTTCTGGACTTTGACGAAACCCAGGTCCGCTGGTCTGACCTGCCCCGGGATTACACCACCTGGGCCAATGACCCCGCCAGCATTGACCTCGACACCGGCTTCGTCCGCGCCAATTCCTTCCGGGCCGTTCGCCTGACCATCGGCTTGGAAATTTCTCTCTTCCCCGCCAAATAGAAATAGCCAACCCTCCCCATGAAATACAAATCTCTCATCGCTTTTGTCCTCCTACTGGCCCTCGCGGCCTGTCGCCCCGACCAGACCCGCTTCATCCATCGTATGGAAGGGACCTGGACCCTCGCTCATGAGGAGGTCGTGCACATCCTCCCCAGTGGAGAAGTCGTCCCCATCTCCGAAGGTCAAAACCTCGGCACCCTCCTCCTCGAAAACAACGACGACAGCCGCGTCTTCCTCGACTATACCCTCACCCTCCCGGGCGTCAACTTCGACTGGAACCAGAAACCCTTCAAATGCGACGAAGCCCGTCGGCGGGTCTTCTTCTACAACTTTTTCTGCAACGAAATTTTCAATTGCGACCTCGTCGCCACGATACAGGAGGACACCCCCCAGCGCCAGGTCTGGATGTTCATCCGTCCCGAAGGCAACGGCATCCACCGCCGCGTAACCTGGACCTTCGAGCGCAATTAGCGTTCAGCCCACCTCACCACAAGCAGCCATTAGCGGGCTCAGCCCGTGCTTACTCGCCTAAGAAGTCCTC
>RFHL01000874.1 GCA_003696875.1 Bacteroidota bacterium
CGTAAATCCCTGCAGGGCCCCTACGGTGGGATTCGGGTAGGTCCCGCTCAGATCCCCACCGGCGGCATCGCCGGTATTGATGTCGTCGCTGCCGTCGGTATCGCCGGTGTTGGTGATGGTGTTGTTGGCACCGATGGTGATCCCGGTACCGGCCGTGAGCAGTGTGGTATCATCCGTGGCCGGGGCCCACTGGGTCCCGTTCCACTTGAGCACATCATTGGTCGTGGGCGCACCGCTGGAAACGGGATTCCCCTGGAGCGAAGCGACCATCGGATTGGGATACGTCCCGCTCAGGTCGCCACCAGCCGCGTCGCCGATGTTTACGTCATCGCTGGCATCGGTATCCCCGATGTTGATGATCTGGGCACCTGACAGGGCAATTCCGGCCCCACCGAAGTAAGGCAAAGCCACGGTGTTCCCATCCGAAATGCTCAGGTTGATCCCCGAGATAGAAAGGCTCTGGAGCTCGTTGGTGGAATCACTGTCGGTATCCTGGGTTGGGAGCCATTGGCTACCGTCCCACTTCAGGACATCATCGGCGACGGGTGGAACGGCCGAAACCGCACTTCCTTGCAGGGCTGCCACAGTCGGATCGGGATAGGTCCCACTCAGATCCCCACCAGCGACAGTTGTATTGGTGATATCATTGGTTGAATCCGTATCCCCGATGTTGGAGATAATGTTGCTGCCATCAATGGCGATCCCGGTTCCGGCCCCGTAGGACGCCCCCACCAGGGGCAGGGTGACGGTGTCGGCATCACTCAGGATGAGCTGGTTCCCCAGCAGGGTCAGGCTCTGGATTTCGTTGGTCGAATCAGCATCGGCATCGTTGACCGAGTCTGCGGACGGGGCCCAGGCAGTCCCATTCCACTTGAGCACCTCGGTCGAGGCCGGGGCTGTAGCGGCTATGGCATTGCCCTGCAGGGCGTCCACAGTGGGGTTGGGATAAGTCCCGCTCAAGTCGCCGCCGGCGACGGTGGTATTGGTGATGTCGTTGGTCGAATCCGTATCGCCAATGTTGATGATGGTCTGCCCCGAGATGGCAATCCCGTCACCACCCGTATAGGTGTTGGTGGGAATGTTTACCGAACCGCCACCGTTGGTCAGGCTCAGCACGGTCCCGCTGATGTTCAGCGTCTGGATCTCATTGTTGGGGTCGGCGTCCGCATCATCTACATTCAGGGTAAAAGGAGCCCATTGGGTGCCGTTCCAGTACAGAACCTGTCCGGCGGACGGCGCGAGATTCGCTACTGGAAATCCCTGCAGACCATCCACTGTCGGAGCGGGATAGGTCCCGCTCAGGTCGCCACCGGCGGCATCGCCGGTATTGATGTCGTCGCTGCCGTCGGTGTCACCGGTATTGGTGATGGTGTTGTTGGCCCCAATGGCGATCCCGGTACCGGCCGTCAGGGCCGTAGTATCATCCGCGGCCGGGGCCCAAGCGGTGCCATTCCACTTCAGCACCTCGTCGGTACCAGGCGTCGTACCCGCCACCGCAAAGCCTTGCAG
>RFHL01000074.1 GCA_003696875.1 Bacteroidota bacterium
CTTCTGGATGGCGCCTTGCATGCGCACCTTATTGACCCAGTCGACGTCGTTGGAGGTGGCCCCGTGGTAGGGCGACTTGGCGATGATGGTGGCCAGTTCTTCCTCATTCATCTTGGCGACCTGCACGGGATCATAGCCGTTGGCGGTGAGCCAGGTGAGGAAATTGTGGTGGAATACGTGGTACTCTTCCCAGGAATCGCCTACCTCGTCGACGAAGTCGACCCGGACGTTTTTGTCGTTGGGGTTTACCTTGCGGCGGCGCTTGTAGGAAACGAGGAAGGCCGGCTCAATGCCCGAGGTGGTCTGAGACATGAGCGAAGTGGTACCGGTCGGGGCGATGGTCAGCAGGGCGATGTTGCGGCGACCGTGCTTGACCATATCCTGGTAGAGTTCCGGATCGGCTTCGCGCAGGCGCTGGATGAAGGGGTTATTTTCTTCGCGCTGAGCATCGTAGATGGGGAAGGGGCCCCGATCGCGGGCCATCTCCACGGAGGAGCGATAGGCGGCGAGCGCGAGGTTTTTGTGCACCTCGACCGAGAACTTCAGCGCCTCGTCAGAACCATAGCGCAGACCCAAGGCGGCGAGCATGTCACCTTCAGCGGTGATGCCCACGCCGGTCCGGCGGCCTTGGGTACACTTCTTCTGGATCTTTTCCCACAGCAGGCGCTCGGCCCGCTTGATTTCGGGATCTTCGGGGTCGGCATCAATCTTGGCGAGGATTTGCTCGATCTTTTCCATCTCGAGATCCACGATGTCGTCCATCACGCGCTGGGCCATGGCGGCAAAGCGACGGAAGCGATCAAAATCAAAGAAGGCCTCTTCGGTGTAGGGGTTCTCCACAAAGCTGTAGAGGTTGATGGCCAGCAGGCGGCAGGAGTCGTAGGCACAGAGGGGAATCTCGCCACAGGGGTTGGTCGAGATGGTCCGGAAGCCCAGATCGGCATAGCAGTCGGGAATGGACTCGCGCTGGACGGTATCCCAGAAGAGTACGCCCGGCTCGGCGGAGGCCCAGGCATTGTGGATGATCTTGGACCAGAGCTGAGAGGCGTCGACCTCCTTGGTATAGAGCGGGTTTTTTCCGTGGATGGGGAAGGTCTGCTGGTAGGGCTTCTTGTTCTTGACGGCCTGCATGAAGGCATCGTCAATCTTGACCGAGACATTGGCGCCGGTCACCTTGGTGCCGTCGAGTTTGGCATCAATAAAGCGCTCGGAATCCGGGTGCTTGATGGAGATGGTGAGCATCAGGGCGCCCCGGCGGCCGTCCTGGGCCACCTCGCGGGTCGAGTTGGAGTAGCGCTCCATGAAGGGAACCACCCCGGTGGAGGTGAGGGCACTGTTCATCACAGGGCTACCCTTGGGGCGGATGTGGGACAGGTCATGGCCCACGCCTCCGCGGCGCTTCATGAGCTGAACCTGCTCCTCGTCCAGGCGCAGCACGCCTCCATAAGAGTCGGCGAGGTGATCGTGCCCGATGACAAAACAGTTGGACAGCGAGACGATCTGGAAGGGGTTGCCGATGCCCGCCATCGGACCGCCCTGCGGGATGATATAGCGAAAGTGGTCGAGGGCTTCGAAAATCTCGTCTTCCGTGTAGGGGTTGGGGTATTTTTGCTCAATGCGGGCCAGTTCTCTGGCAATCCGCCGGTGCATATCGGCCGGGGTGCGGTCGTAGATATTTCCGTGGGAATCCTTGAGGGCATATTTATTTATCCACACATTGGCGGCAAGCTCGTCTCCCCCGAAGTATTCGATGGTGCTGGCCAGGACATCCTCGTAGGGGATAGCGCGGGGCGAGCGGCCGCGCTGGGCTTGTTGGGTTTGAGTTGAAAGCATAATGACTTTGTGCTGTTTATCAATTCATTACATAAATGTTGGGAAAATGGGTATGGTCGCAGATTGCTTGATATAAATTACCTCCGGC
>RFHL01000875.1 GCA_003696875.1 Bacteroidota bacterium
CTTCAGTCCCAGCAGCAGTTCTCCATCTGGATTCAACGGCCACGGGTCCGCCACCTGAACATACTCGGCGGCGGAGAGGCCACCGGTGATACGCTGCTGACCGACCGCCGCCGGTCGCGATACGTCAATCCGGATGTCTTCCTTGAGCAGATCCAGGAGCGCTCCCAGGTCTTCGCCCCGGCACACATCCACAAAGCGCCGGTAGAGCGCCAGGTGTTGGGCAGGGTCCACCAAAAAGCGGGTCTTCCCCTGACGGATATGCCGACGGGCCCGGCTGAGCAGTTGTCGACAGTTTTCCTCACTCAGGCCCAGCAGGCCGGCAATCTCCCGATGGGCGTAGCCAAAGACTTCCCGGAGCAGGAAGACCGCCCGCTCGGTGGGCGACAGACGCTCCAGCATGGCCACAAAGCCCAGCGACAAGGCGGGCCCGTCCTCCACCTCAGGGCTGATCTGTGCCACCTTGCCCTGCCAGGGCAAGTCCCGGACTTCCCGCTTGCGATCGCGAATCATGTTCAGCCCCTTATTGATGAGGGTGCGGACCAGATAGGCCCGCACATTCTCCACATCCCGGGCTTCCATGGAGAGCCATTTCAGCATGGTCTCCTGCACCAGATCCTCGGCGTCATTGTCATTGCCCAGCAAGTTGCGGGCGATGGGGTACAGCCACTGCTGGTAGTCAGAAAAAAGGGTGTCAGACATAGGTCTTCAACAAAAACGCAGCACATTGCTGGAGGTGAGGCCTCTTTGGTCTATAGACAAAACAGGCCAGCGAAATGTGACAAAGCAGGTAAAAAAGAAATTTCCGGCACGCTGAAATCGGCCGGGAAAACATTCTGGCTTTTTCCTGGCTTTTACCCTGCGTAAACAATGCCAAGCCCTTATTGCCATGCAACTTCTTCGTATCACCCTGCCAATATTGCTGATCGGCTGCCTCTTTGGCTGCCCGCAGACCCCGGACCCCAGCCCAGAACCTTCGCCCAATCCGGCAGACACCCTGGCCCAAACGACCGATACCCTGACCTACCTCGCCCTGGGGGACTCCTACACCATCGGGCAATCGGTGCCAGTGGAGGAGCGCTGGCCCGTACAACTCGCCGATAGCCTGCGGGCCGCCGGCTTTGCCGTAGCCGACCCGCTGATCATCGCCCGTACCGGCTGGAGCACTGCCCAGTTGCTGGACTCCCTGGACCGGGCAGCCCTGACCGATACCTTTTCGCTGGTATCCTTGCTTATCGGGGTCAATAACCAGTTTCGGAGCCAGCCCGAAAGCCTGTACGTAGATGAATTTGCAGTGCTGCTCCAGCGGGCCATTGCCCGCGCCGGCGGGCGCGAGGATCGGGTATTTGTCCTCTCCATCCCGGATTATGGCGTCACGCCGTTCGGGCAGATTTTTGATCCCGAAGAAATCGCCGAAGAGCTGGACCGCTACAACGCCATTGCGGACAGCATCTGTCAGGAGCGAAATGTGGTTTTTTTTGACATCACCCCGATCTCCCGCGAAGCCGCCGATCAGCCCGAGCTGATTGCCGACGACAACCTCCATCCCTCGGGCCTGATGTACACCCGCTGGGTGACCCTGATCCGGCCAGGGGTGGTGGACCTGCTAACCCCCTAAAAAGCCAGCTCCCGCCGGGGAAGGCGGGAGCGGCCGTGCTCATGGCTGGAAAAAATGGTGTTTGCTTGGGGAAGCGAAAGGAGAGACAAAGTGTGAGTGGGGAAGTTGAAAAATAGGGAAATGGGGTTGTGCCGTAGGAAGGAAGTCGGAAAACGGGAACGCTTGGGTTCGTTTGTGCTTACAGGATAAAGGTACGCGGAGATCCACGGGTTGTTTAGCGCCCCTGAATATGCGTGCTGCCTCACTGTGCAAGCGCGTCATGGACCGACAGGCTTACCGAAGCCGGCTAACTGCCGCCATCAGGCGACTGATGCGCTCCGGGTCCGGGGCCTCCGACCAATGTCCGCCTACCTTGACGTATGAGCCCACGATGAATCCATCTACCTGATCAAAAAAATCCGGCACCTGCTCGGGCGTAATCCCCGAGCCGATCAGGATGGGCAGGTCCACCGCCGCCCGCACGGCGCGCGCGGCCGTTGGATCCGCTGGCGCGCCAGTGGCCACGCCGGTGAGGATGAGCCCGTCGCTGCGGAAGAAGGCCGCAGCGCGGGCCGTCTCGACCAGATCGACATCGGCAGTTACGGCATGGGCGCTGTGCTTCTTTTTGATATCGGTAAAAATGCCGATGTGCTCCGCCCCGATCTGCCGGCGATAGCGCAGCAACTCCCCCGCCTGCGCCTGTAACCAGCCTTCGTCCGCCACATGCCCAAAGACAAAAGCCTCGGCCCGGATGAAGTCCAGGCCCGCCGCGAGGGCCACGGCCAAAGCCTCCCGGTTGGCCGCCGCCAGGATCTGCACCCCGCAAGGCAGGCCCGTGGCAGCCTTGACCGCCCGCCCCACCACGGCCATCATAGCCGTGATCTCCGGGCCTACCCGGCCCGGCAGATAGGGCAGATCGTGCATGTTTTCCAGCAGCAGGGCGTCGATGCCGGCGGCCTGATAGATCCTGGCTTCGGCCACGGCCTGATCGACAATCGTCGAGACGGGCAAGTGGTGGGCAGGCGTCCCCGGCAGGGCCGCCACATGGATCATGCCGATCACCGGCTTGGTCACCCCAAAAAGCGCGTTCCAGGCTTGCATAGATTCAGGCGTTTGATCGGAACGGTTTGAAATGGGCCTCATCGGCCGCAGCCAGCAATTCACGGTCACCGCTGCTGTCGCCATAGGCGACCAGGCGGTCGGGCCAGGTATCGCCCAGCGCTTCCCGCAGGCGGCGGACTTTCTCGGGACCGTGGTTGTTGCGGCCGCGCAGGCGGCCGGTGAGGCGCCCTGCGACGACCTCCGGCCGGGAGGCGATGAGTTCCAGCCCCATCTGCCGGGCCCAGGCGGCGGTCCAGAGGTCCAGTGAGGCCGTTACCAGAAAGCACCGATGCCCGGCGGCCTGATGTCGCCGGATGGCGGTCTCCGCCCCCGGGCGGAGGAGGGTGGGTAGGACTTCGGTCCCAAAGCGGTCGCCGAGGGCCTGAATCTCCCCCAATGGCTGCCCGCCAGCAATACGCCTCAGCAAGGCCTCCTTGGCCGCCTGCCGGCTGCTACAGCCCAGCTTCATCAGGAGGAGGCGGGGGAGCAGGACCAACAGGGCCCGGTAGAGGCGGCCCCGACCAGCGGCATAGGCCAGAAAGGCCAGCATGCTGTCCTGGCGGGTCAGCGTACCGTCCAGGTCAAAGGCGACCACCACCGGACCCCTCATTACCTCAGGCGAGATGGATGCTCAGGTCAAAATTGGCGAGCGTGACAAACTCCTCCACGCGGGCGTCGATTTCGGCGGCGGGCAGGTCCTGCAGGCGCTCAGGGCCGAATTTTTCCACACAGAAGCTCGCCATGGCGGAGCCGTAGATCACGGCCCGCTTCATGTTTTCGAAGGAGGTGTCGTCGGTCTTGGCCAGGTAGCCGATAAAGCCTCCGGCGAAGGTGTCGCCGGCCCCCGTGGGGTCGAAGACTTCTTCCAGCGGTAGCCCCGGGGCCGAGAAGACCTTGGCGCCGTGGAAGAGCAGGGCACCGTGCTCCCCCTTTTTGATGACCACAAAGTGTGGCCCCATCTTCATGATAGCGCGCGCAGCGCGCTTGAGGGAATATTCACCCGTCAACTGCCGGGCCTCTTCATCATTGACCACCAGCACATCGACCATCGACAAGGTTTGGTGCAGGCTTTCCAGCGCCACATCCATCCAAAAGTTCATGGTATCCATGACGATGAGGCGAGGCTTCTCCTCCAGCCGCTCAATAACCTGCCGCTGCACATCGGGCGAGAGGTTGCCCAGCATGAGATAGCGGCAGCCCTGATAGCTGTCGGGCACCTGCGGGTCAAAGCTACCCAGAACATTGAGTTCTGTGGCCAGGGTGTCCCGGGTGTTCATGTCGGCGTGGTACTTCCCCTTCCAGAAGAATGACTTCTCGTCGGTTTTCACCTCCACGCCTTCGAGATCCACGCCATGGGTCCGGAGCATATCCATGTCCGACTGCAGGAAGTCGTTTCCGACCACCGAGATGGCCTTGACCGGCTGGGTGAAATAGGAGGCAGAGAGGGAAATGTAGGTGGCAGCGCCACCGAGGATTTTATCGGTCTTGCCAAAGGGGGTTTCGATGGCATCGAAGGCCATGGACCCGACAACTACGAGGCTCATAAATATGGGATTAGATCTTGAGCCGCAAAGATATGGGGCTTTTTTTAAATGCGGGTATTGCATTTCTCCTTCGAAAGGCTTTCCTTTGTGGTCGCTTTTAAAAAGACATATTTTCCTCAGTAGCTCAGTTGGTTAGAGCGGGTGACTGTTAATCACTAGGTCGTAGGTTCGAGTCCTACCTGAGGAGCGGAAAGCCAGCCGAGGAGGCTGGCTTTTTCATTGACGCCAAGGACGATCCGGAGCGTTGGGCTCGGTTGGTTAGAGTCCCGGCAGGCCGGGATTAATCACTAGGTCGTAGGTTCGAGTCCTACCTGAGGAGCGGAAAGCCAGCCGAGGAGGCTGGCTTTTTTGGTTTCCCGGCCATGGAATACCTCGTTTACATTCTCTATTCGCCTTCGGCAGACCGATACTACGTCGGCCACACCCATGACATCGATGCCCGGCTGAAGGATCATAACGAAAGCGAACGGCCCTACCAAGCCACCAAGTATACTTTCAAGCACCGGCCCTGGGAGCTCAAGGCAGTTTTCCCAATCGGTCCTTCCAGAGCACTGGCCATGCAGGTCGAGCGCTACATCAAGCGCCAGAAGAGCCGGAAGTTCATTGAGCAACTCATTGACGCCAAGGACGATCCGGAGCGTTGGGCTCGGTTGGTTAGAGTCCCGGCAGGCCGGGATTAATCACTAGGTCGTAGGGTATAATCCCCCAAAACACCGAGCGGCGGCTTCCTCGGAGGAAGCCGCCGCTCGCATACACACATTTTGCTACCAGATCAGCGCCATCCCCTGCCAGAGGCCAATGAGCAGCAGGATACCTCCGATGATCTTATTCATCTGCTGGCTGATGCGCTCGGCGCGGCGGGAGATCGTCACGCTCAGCAGGCCAAAGAGCAGCAGGGCAGCAAGCTTTCCCGCCCAAACGCCCAGGACGAAGACGCCCACGGTCCCCATTTGGGTGGTCGGGTCCAGTTCCACGTAGTGCGCACTCCGGAACCAAGCTATAATAAAGATCCAGAAAGGAAGGGCCTGCGGGTTAATCATGGCCAAGACCAGACCTCGGAGAAAGTCCGGCAGGTTGAGTTCCCGGCGCGGTCGCTCTTTGTCCTGCTTGCGCAGGAAAAACAGCAAGCCCAAACCCAGAAAGATTACTGGTACGCCCCATTTCATCCCGGGGTATTGGGACACAAATTTGGTCCCCATGGTCCCCAGATAGAGGGCCAGCACAAATTGCAGAACCTCAACCAAAGAGGCCGCCAATGACAGCTTGAAGCCTGCCCGAAAGTGTCGCCGGATGGTGGTGTCCACCACCGAGAGGTTCACAATTCCCAATGGCAAGGCCCCGAGAAAACTGGCGGTAAGTCCCAATCCGAGGGCCCACAGAATATCCGGATTCATAAGCGAAGCGTCAGGGATGAGGGGAGAGCAACGCGTCGCCGTTTCCTATTCCCTGATCTGTTTGAATGGTTCCAAAGCAACAACAATAAGCACCCGTGGCCTTCGCACTCAAGCCGGTATGGCCTGCCCAAAGGTACGAAAATCGCCCGCCCCAGTTCTGTCGTCCGCGCGACATTGTTCCTTGCCTCCTTACCTGACGTCTGGGTCGGACTTCCTGCCGACGCTGAGGTATCGCCTGCCGGGGCTGTCAAAGCATTGTATTTGTTAGGCAAGCCTACATTTTTTTTCTATCTTTCCCTTTACTTTGCTTACGCCACGCCTGTGCCGCCTTGCCGCCCGGGATCTGTCTTTTTCATACCCTGCCTGCCCACGGGGCCGCAGGAGCCGACTTTGAGCCTTTCCCCATGCGGGACTATCTCGAAAAATATACGGACGAACACTCGCGCTTTCTGGTCCTGGACCACGCCCTCGTACACTACCGTCGCCAGGGCAGCGGCCCGCCGCTGCTGTTGCTGCACGGCATCTTTTCTTCCCTGCACACCTTCGACGCCTGGACCGAGCATCTGCAGCGCGACTTTGACGTCATCCGGATGGACCTGCCTGGCTTCGGACTGTCCGACGCCAATGCCGACCACCGCTACGACGTCGCCAAGTATGTGCAGTGGCTGGACCAGTTTCTGGACCGCCTGGACCTGGAGCAGGTCAGCCTGGCCGGCAGTTCGCTCGGCGGCTGGATCGCCTGGGAGTACGCCCTGCGCTTTCCTGAGCGGGTAAACAAGCTCGTGCTGATCGATAGTGCAGGCTATCTGGACGCCTCGCAGATTCCCCTGCCGATCCGCATGGCCCGCACCCCCTTCATGAATCGTATCGTGCGCTACGTGATCCGGCGCAACCTGATTGAGGTCTTCGTGCGACAGGTCTACGGGGACCCCACCAAGGTTACCCCCGAACTGGTGGACCGCTATTACGAGCTGCTCGCCCGCGCAGGCAATCCCGAAGCTTTTTTCGCCTTCGTCAACGGTAAGTTTAAGGACAACACTCCCAAACTGCCCCGCATCGAGACGCCCACCCTCATCCTATGGGGCGAAAAAGATGCCTGGCTACCGGTAGATGATGCCTACCGCTTCCTGCATGCGCTTCCGCATGCTGAGCTCATCATTTACGAAGGGATCGGCCATGTGCCCATGGAGGAAGTGCCCAAACAAACCGCGCAAGACCTGCGCGAGTTCCTCCAAAGCGACGAGATCCCGGAGGCTGAGGAGGTGCATACCCGGCATCTTTGAGGAAAAGACAGAAGTTCCCAAAAGCGGGACGACACGTTGATCGGCAAGAAAGATGCGGCTATCTCTATCGCCCGGGACACCTACCCGGGAGGGGGCTTATTCAAAAACCAATGAAGTCGTCTCGAAAGGCTTCGAAACGAAGCAGGTCGGGATACTCCGCGACAATCTTGGTCAGGTAGCGTTTCTGGTCAAAGACGAGCTTGGCAAAGTAGGTACTTCCGCCAGAACCTCCATAGACATACAGATACAAATAGCGCCCGCTCAGGGATGGGTAGGCGGCCAGCGGCCGCCGGAAGAGGTCAGCGTCGCAAAAGTTCGGATCATAGAGATCCGCAAAGGCCTCCTCAGGGACCTTAAGGCTGCGGCGCCCCCATTGCACTTCCAGGGTGTCGATGGACCAGGTCGGCAACCGATCCACCGCCCCGTAGGCAGGGCGGCCGTCGATGCTTTCGATCAGGCTATCGGACCCCTCAAAATAGGCGTAGGTGTGGGCCTCGGGCACGAAGGCCCGGCGGGTCATACGCAGGTGCACGGGCTTACCTCCACCAGCCACCGTGTCCAAAATCACCACCTCCTGCTCATCGCAGGCCTCCAGACAGAGGGATTGCAGCAGGTCCCGGTTGCTCACAAACATCACGTCCTCAGGGGCCATCAGAATGTGGGCGAGGGCATATTCCAGGAAGGCACTGTCGCCGGTGATGCCCTGGGCATTCTGTCCCTGATAAGGGGCTTGCCGGATGGACTGAAGGTGAACCTCTGGCTCGGCCTGACCCAGGGCCTGACTCAGGCCCCACAGCATCGCCAGTCCAAGAATAGATGCGCGTTTCATCCCCCCAACATACGTAATTCAGGGCAGGGATTCCAGCGGGCCCGCGGGCAAAAGGGCCTCATACACGGCATCGTGCACCCGCTGCCGGATGCGGAGCTCGTTGAGTCGCCAGTTACTGGCGCGGGGGTGAATGCGATTGGAGAGAAAAATGAAGATCAGCTCGGTCTCGGGGTCAACCCACACGCAGGTGCCGGAAAAGCCGCTGTGGCCATAGGTGGTGGGAGAAGCCCGGCGTCCCAGCAGGTAGTCCCCCTCCCGGGGAGCGAGGTCAAAGCCGTAGCCCCGATGCCCGGCCTGCCGCCGGGTGAAGGTCGATACGAC
>RFHL01000075.1 GCA_003696875.1 Bacteroidota bacterium
CAGCCAGGCGCTGCGCCAAGCCAATCCCCAAGCGGTCCTGACCCATGTGCTCGACCGGGAATATGACGACCAGGCCTTTTTTGCGTTTATCGACCAGGACTTCTGGCGGCCTGCACCGGAGGATAATTCCATCGCCATCATCGTTCACCACCTTTCGGGAAACATGAAGTTCCGCTGGACCGACTTTCTGACCGCTGATGGAGAGAAATCTTGGCGGAACCGGGAGCGTGAATTTGAGGATGTCTTGCAAACCCGGGCAGAATTGTTGGAGGCCTGGGAAACAGGCTGGGCCTGTCTCTTTGAGGCGCTAGCGACCGTGACGCCTGAAAACTTTTCCACCCCGGTATACATTCGCAATCAAGCCCACTCCATCCTGGAGGCCATACAGCGGCAGTTGGGGCACTACGCCTACCACGTAGGCCAAATCGTGATGATCGGAAAAATGGTTCGGCAAGCGTCCTGGCAGAGCCTGAGCATCCCCAAAGGCCAGTCACAGGCCTTTAATGCCCAAAAATTTTCCCAGGGAAAGCACGGCGGGCATTTTTCTGAGGATCGGCCCGCCACCTGAGGCGAGAATGGTCAAAAGCCGTACTTTTGCCCCATGCGCAAACTCTCCGTTACCGAGCTCAACCGTCTGAGCATGGAGGACTACCAGGCCGCCGCCAAGCGGCCGCTGGTGGTGGTGCTCGACCAGGTTCGCAGCCTGCACAATGTCGGCTCCGTCTTTCGTACCTGCGACGCCTTCCGCGTCGCCAAGGTCTACCTCTGTGGCATCACGCCGCAGCCGCCGCATCGCGAGATCCGCAAGACGGCCATCGGCGCTGAGGAAAGCGTCGCCTGGGAGGGCCGCGCCGATACCGGCGCCCTGCTCGACGAACTCATCGCCGAGGGTTATGAGGTGCTCGTCGCCGAGCAGACCGATCAGAGCGTGATGCTGCCCGACTTCCGGCCCCAGCCGGGGCAGGCCTATGCCGTGGTCTTTGGCCACGAGATCGACGGTGTCAGCGAGGCCGCCCTGTCGCGCGCCAGGGCCGCGCTGGAGATTCCCCAGGGCGGCACCAAGCACAGCCTCAATATCTCCGTCGCCGCCGGCATCGTGCTCTATGCCCTGAGCATGGGCATGGCCCCCAAGCCCTGACCTGTAAGGTCAAACCACGAATCCGGAACCTTCAACGCTCAAGCCGGAACGGACCGACCTATCCTAGTCGGTACGTCAGTCCCAGTTCGTCCAACTCGCGCGCCAGCGCGCCCGTCGGCTGGATCTGCACCGAGCTGGCCACCATCTGGATGTCGGCATGATAGTGCGGGTCCCGCACGCGAAAGCGCAGGTCCTTGTTGCCGGGATGACGACTGCACAGGGCCTGCAGCTCTTCCAGGAGCTCCGCGGTGAGCTCGTCGTTGTCGAGCTCGATCATCAGGTGCTTGATCATCTTGTCAAAGAGGTCGTCCGTCATCAGGCGGATCTCTTGGATGCGCAGCTCGAACTCGGAGGGATCATAGCGGCGGGGCTGGTATTGCCCCGTGAGGAAGAGCATTTCGTCCTGCCGGATCAGCCCGCGGAATTGCTCGTACTGATCGCCGAAGAGGGAGATTTCGATGGAGCCGGTAAAGTCTTCGAGGGCGAAGACCATAAAGCGGTTGCCGCGCTTGGAAATGCGCTCGCGCACACTGGTCACAATGCCCGCCACGCGGACCTCGCGGGGTTTTTTCTCTTCCATCTCCGAGAGGGAGCAGGTGGTGAAGGCGCTCATCTGCCACTTGAAGCGGTCCAGGGGATGGCCCGATAGGTAGAAGCCGATGACTTCTTTTTCGTAGTTGAGCTTTTCGAGCTCGGACCAGGCCTCGACAATGCGCCCGTCGCGCATGCTGCCCACCGGGATGCTGGGCTCGGGGATGGCGACACTGCCCCCGTCTTCCAACTCACCAAAGAGGCTTACCTGCGGGGAGTTGCGCTCCTGCTGGATCTTGGAACCGTAGTTCACCGCTTTTTCCAGCACATTGGCGGGATCTTTGTCCGAAGTGGGGAGAAAGTACTGATAGCGCTCGATCCCGAAGCTGTCAAAGGCCCCGGCATGGGCCAGGGCTTCGAGGGTTTTGCGGTTGATGCTGCGCAGCGGCATGCGCACGCACAGGTCAAAGATGGATGAGAAAGGTCCCGCCTCCGTCCGCTGCTTGACGAGTTCTTCGACGACGCCGTGGCCCACTCCCTTGATGGCCTCCAATCCAAACCGGATCTGCCCGTCTTTGTTGACGGAGAAGAGGGCCTTGGACTCGTTGATGTCCGGGGGCAGCACCTCGATGCCCATGCGGCGACATTCTTCGATGAAGAAGGTGATCTTCTTGATGTCGCTGGCGTTGTGGGTGAGCACCGCCGCCATGTACTCGGCCGGGAAGTGGGCCTTCATGTAGGCCGTCTTGAAGGCCAGCACCGAATAGGCCGCAGAGTGACTTTTGTTGAAGCCATAGGAGGCAAATTTTTCCATCAAGGCCCAGACCTCTTCGGCGGTCTTTTTCTCCACGCCCTGCTCGGCCGCCCCCTTGATGAAGTTGACCTTTTCCTTGGCCATGATGTCGTGCTTCTTCTTACCCATGGCCCGGCGCAGCAGGTCGGCACCGCCCATGGTATAGCCGCCCATCGTCCGCGCCACCTGCATGATCTGCTCCTGATAGACCATGATCCCGTAGGTGTTCTGGAGGATCGGCTCCAGCATGGGGTGGGGGTAGTGGATCTTTTCTCGACCGTGCTTACGGGCAACGAAAGAAGGGATGTTGTCCATCGGTCCCGGCCGGTAGAGGGCGTTCATGGCGATGAGGTCCTCGATGTTGGTCGGCTTGAGCTGCCGCAGGTACTTACGCATGCCGTCGGACTCAAACTGGAAGGTCGCCACCGTATCGCCGCGCTGGTAGAGCGCGTAGGTCTTTTCGTCGGTGAGGGGAATCTGCTCCGGGTCAATCTCCACCCCGTGATTTTCCTTGGTGAGACGAATCGCGGTTTTGAGGATAGACAGGGTCTTGAGTCCCAGGAAGTCCATTTTGAGCAGCCCGGCCATCTCGGCCATGGGGCCGTCGTACTGCGTGATGAGGGACTGATCCTTGGCGACAGAGACGGGCGCATAGTCGGTGATGTCGCCCGGGGCGATGATGACGGCGCAGGCGTGCACGCCGGTATGGCGGGCCGTGCCTTCCAGGGTGCGGGCAAAGCGCATCATGCGGTTGATGCCGGGATCCTTGCTCTGGAAGAGCTGAGCCAGTTCTTGGGCATAGTCAGGGTTTACCTCCGGGTCCAGGGCCTTTTTGAAAGTGATACCGGGCCGGTCGGGGATCATCTTGGCAATGCGGTTGACCTCGGCGAGGGGGATGCCCAGGGTCCGGCCCACGTCCCGCAGGGCCGTCTTGGCCCCCATGGTCCCGTAGGTGATCACCTGGCTCACCGATTTGCGGCCATATTCGCCCACGACATAATCAATGACCTCCTGCCGCCCCTCATCGTCAAAGTCGATGTCGATATCGGGCGGGGATACCCGCTCAGGGTTGAGAAAGCGTTCGAAGAGCAGGTCGTACTGAAGGGGATCAATATCGATGATCCCGAGGACGTAGGCGACCACGCTGCCCGCGGCCGAGCCGCGGCCGGGGCCCACGTACACCCCGCGATTGCGCGCTTCGGTGGTAAAGGACTGCACAATCAGGAAGTAGCCGGCATAGCCCATCTTCTTCATGATCTTGAGCTCATGCTCAATGCGCTCCCGGATTTCGGTCGTCATGTTGGGATAGCGGCGGGGCGCGCGCTCCCAGACCATATGGGCGAGGTAGTCGTCCATATCCTTGAATTGCTCCGGGACTTTGTACTGGGGCAGGATCATGTCCCCCGCCAGATTCATCTCAAAGGTACAGCGCTCCGCCAGGTGGAGGGTATTATCCAGGGCCTCGGGCACATCCTTGAAGAGCTCCGCCATTTCCTCCTGCGTCTTGAAAAAAAAGCGGGGATTCAGCCGGTTGTGATCATCGGTGAAGCGAAAGCGGTTGACATCGCCGTAGTCCGACTGCGTTTGCAGGGCGAGGAGCAGGTCGTGGGCCTCGGCATCCTCTTCGTTCACGTAGTGGACGTCATTGGTGGCGATCACGATGAGCTCGTGCTTCTTGGCCATGCGCAGGAGCCACTCGTTGCAGCGGTCCATGTCGCGCAGGGTGTGGCGCTGGATTTCGACGTAGTAATTTTCCTTGCCAAAGAGGTCAATGTACTCCATGAGCACCTTCTCGGCCTCTTCTTCACCCTGATCAATCAGGGTGCGGTTGACCTCTCCGGCCAGACAGCAGGTCGAGGCGATCAGGCCCTCCGTATGCCGACGCAAGATGCTCTTGTCGATCCGGGGCTTGTAGTAGTAGCCATCCGTAAAGCCATAGGAACAGAGCTTGACGAGGTTTTTGTAGCCCTCGGCATTGCGTGCCCACATGATCTGGTGGTAGCGCTTCTGTGACTTGTCCTTGACGGAAGCATCTCCCTTGATGATATAGAACTCGCAGCCCACGATGGGCTTGACCCCTTTTCGCTTGGCGGCCAGGACAAATTTTGGCACGCCAAACATGTTGCCGTGGTCGGTGATCGCCACGTGAGACATGCCACAGTCGCAAGCCTTCTGGGTCATGTCTTCGATCTTGGCCGCCCCGTCCAGGAGCGAGAATTCGGTGTGGTTGTGCAGGTGAACGAACTGGGGCATGGCAAAAACCAATATGGATGGCAAATGAAAAAAATGCCCGGTTTTGGGGCCGGGTTTGCTAAAAAATCAGGGAGACGGGGATTGGGGTTGTCTGCTGTGCTAAGATAAAAAGGAATTTTCAAATCCTGAGGCTAAAGTTGTGCACAAGGGTGGAAAAGGAGCGTGGGAAGAGGGAAAGGGGGATGAACAGGAAAAACCGGATATGGGACGTCCAAATTCAGTATGTTTAGATTAGCCTGAGCAACCGAAAGTTCCTGCCATGCGCTATTGGCTCCTGCTTCTGAGTCTGGGTCCGCTGTGGCTATTTGGCCAGATTCCTCCCCCTCCGCCGGCTTATCAGCCGGTAAGTGACTACGCCGGGCTGTTCAGCCCGGCCGAGGTCCGGGAGCTGGCAGCACCCCTCCGCCGCCTGGAGCGGCGCAGGGGCATCCAGATCGCCATCGTCACCCGGGACAGCCTCGATGGGCTGCCTCTCGAACCCTATGCCCTCGAGCTGGCCCGCCGCTGGGGCATCGGGCAGCGGGGAGCCGACAATGGGCTGCTCATCCTGGTGGCAGTACGGGAGCGCGGCCTGCGCATCGAGACCGGCCGGGGCCTGGTAGAAAGCCTGCCGCCGGCCTGGACCCAGGCCCTGGTCGATAGTCTGCTGGTACCAGCTTTTGCGCAGGGACAGTATGCAGAGGGCCTGGCCCAGGCTATTGCTCAGATAGAGGCGCGCCTGTCGCCGCCGCCACGCCCCTGGTGGACCCGGGCGTATGCCCTGGGCCTCTTTTTGGTTGAGCTGGTGGTAGGTTGGCGGCTCATCTACCTGCCGCGTCACCGGCGGGACTTCCTCGCGGGCTATTACCGCCGGGTTGAGGGGCTTCGTCGCCGCTGGCTGCTGGCCCATCTGGGGGCTTTTGGAGTGGCCGTCATGCTTTCCACCTGGCTGGCATGGCCAGTCTGGACCTGGGTCATCGGCTGGCAGCTCGTGGCTGCCGGCTTCATCTACCTTCTCTGGCGGCGCGGCCAGTACTGGGAGGCTCGTCGCCAATGGATGCGGCAGCGCTGGCAGCGTCTGGAGCCGCAGGGGCTTCCATACGAGATTCGAACCCACTTTACTGCCGATAGCCTCGAAACCTGGAGTAAAACTCAGCAGCAGTGGCTGCTCAAACAGCCGATCTGGGACCCTCGGGCTTGCCCGCCCGCCTGCCTTGATCGGCTCGGTGCCGAGATCGAGACCCGCCGCGAGCAGTTGCTCGCGGCCCCTCAGGATCAGCTGGTCCCGGATCGGGTCGTCTTGCTGCGGCTTCGCCCTGAAGATGAGAAGGCCTGGGAAAGGCTGGCCCATTGGTACGAGGCCGGGGACATTGCCCGTTTCCGGCAGGAGCAGGCCCAGCGCCTGCCCGAGGTGCCGCCTTATCCAAGCCTGCCCAGTCTGCATCGACTCCGCCAGGCCATCGATCGCGCCCTCAGCCATCCTCACCGTTATTTCGCCCTCGACCTCAAGACCACCATCGCGAGCCTCCGCAAGATACTCGATCCCCGGGCCAGCTGCTGGCAATCAGAGGCCCATGACCCCAGGGCGCTGGCCGCCCGGCGGCAGCAGCTGCAGGAGCGTCTGGACCAGCTGCAGGCCGATCCTGCGGCCAAACCCGCCGTCTGGCACCGTCTGATCATGGAGGCCCGGGAGCCGTTGCGGGGAGTCGCCTACCGGCCCGGCCACCAGCCTACCCCATTGCCCAACCCCTTCCGGCGGACTCAGCCGCCGCCGCAGCGCCAGAAGTCGCCTCGCTCCGACGATCACAGCTGGGACAGCTACGGAGACAGTGATGACTCCTCCTGGGGCGGGGGTGACTTCGGCGGCGATGGGGCCAGTGGCCATTGGTGAGCCACCCCGGCGGTCAAGGCGCAAAACCGCTCCCTCAC
>RFHL01000876.1 GCA_003696875.1 Bacteroidota bacterium
CGGCAAGGTGCCCGTCGCCGTTATTCGTCGTATGGTGGGCCGCGGCATCGTTATCGAAGAGCTCAACCAACTCGTGGGCGAAAAAATCGAGGCATATATTCAGGAGGAGGGACTCGAGATTCTGGGCCAGCCCCTGCCCCTCAATGAGATGCAGGAAGAGGACTTTGACCCGAAGGCCGAGAAGGAGATGACCTTCAAGTTTGAAGTGGGGATCGCCCCCAAAATCGACCTCGACCTCATGCTGGACGAGAAGCCCGTCCTCTATCAGATCTCCATCGACGACGAGACCCTGGAAGAGGAGATCAAGGCGCTGCGCGACCGCTTCGGCATACAGGAGCAGGTGGAAGAGGTGCAAGCCGGGGATGTGGTCTTTGGCAAAATCCGGGAAACTGGTGAGGATGGTGAGCCCCTCGAGGATGGCCTTTCGGCCATGATCCCTCTGAATCCGCAGCGGGTGGATAAACCAGAAGTATTTGCCGCTCTGGAAGGCAAAAAGCTGGAGGAGCGCCTGCCCTTTGACCTCTTCAGCCTCGCCGATGACGAGAAGGCCCTGGCTGACCTCACCTTTCTCGAAGCCGAGCAGATCGAAGCCTTCAAGGGCAAAAGCACCGTCTTGGAAATCACCCGCATCAACCGCTTCACCCTCGCGGAACTGGATGAGACCTTCTTTGGTAAGGTCGCTGAGGCCAATGGCTGGGATACCGATGAGGCCATCGGCTCGGAAGACGCCTTCCGGGATCGCCTGCGTGAGCACCTTGAGACCCAAAACCAGGACGCCCCCAAGCGGTACTTCCGTCGCAAGGTCCAGGAGCAACTGATCAAGCAGCATCCCCTGACCTTCCCCGAGGCCTTTCTCAAAAAGTGGCTGGGAGAGCGCAACAAAGACAAAACGCCTGAGGCCATCGAGGCCGAAATGCCGCAGTACCTGGAGTCGCTGACCTGGTCTATGATCGTGGGGCAGCTCATCAAGGAAAATCCCGATCTGGAGGTAAGCGCCGACGACCTGAAGGAAGGCATCATGGATTCCATCCGCGAGACCATGCCCGACATGGACGAACAGCGCGCGCAAGAGATCTTCTCGTACTTTGCCCAAAACCAGGAACTCCTCAACATGCATTACAACCGCATGACCGACGACCGGATCTTCGGTTTTCTGGAGGAGAAGATTGAGCCTGAAACCCAGCTGATCAGCCAAAGCGATTTCGAGGCCATGAAAAAGGCCGAAGAAGCCGCCAAAGCTGAGGCACAAGGCGACGATGTGGTGGTGGAAGAGCTCGACACCGAGCCCAACACAGAAGCTTAACGCTTCTGGCATACCTGACAGTTTGTGCGGTCAGCCCTTGGTGGGCTGACCGCTTTTTTTGTGTTGACGAGCAGTTACGCTTTCCGCTGGCAGCGGATACATAGTACCTGTTTTCTCAGGATAGCCAGTCCTCAGTGGCAGGCAGGCTGGGGGCCATATCATGTGGAAATGAAAAGCGTTTCTTTTGAACCCCTTGAGCACGAACTTTTGACCATTGGGTCTGGTCCTGCGCCCTCTGCCCCCAGTCTATTTGACATTTCCCCCGAATACGGGTACTTTCCACTCAGGAAACCTAATCTGCTTGCCCATGCGTAGCGCATTTATCCTCAGTCTGTTTCTTCTCACCACAATCGGCCTGCTGCCAGCCCAGTCTGGCCGCACGATCTTTGCCGACGAATTCAACTCCAACCAGCACGGCTGGTGGACAGGTGACATCGAGTCCGGTACCAACGCCATCCGGAATGGCAAGCTCTATCTGTTGCACAAGCGGGAGTCGCAGAGCTGGACGCCCACCATCACCATCTCGGAGGTGGATGTAAACCAAGACTTTGACATAGAGGCCAGCTTTTACAAAATAAGCGGCGCCCCCGGCAACAGCTACGGACTCACCTGGGGCGGCTCCAGCAAGACCCAACGCTTTGACTTCACCATCTCCGGCAACGGTTACTTTTCGCTGGGTAAAGTCGACGGGCCAGGTGATCGCATCAAACTCGTGGACTGGAAGAAATCCAGCAGCATCCGGGAGGGCGACCGGGCCACCAATGTGATCCGGATCGAAAAACGGGGGAATACCCACCGCTTTTTCATCAACAACGACATGGTCCTGGAGCACCATATGCCGCCGCTGTACGGACAGCATACCGGCTTTACCATCTACCGAAATGTGGCCGTTGAGGTCGACTACCTGCGCATCACCGCGCCAGTGGACAGCATGGATGCCGTCAACGTCTTCACCGACAATTTCAGCAACAACAACAACAACTGGTGGACCGGCAGCATTGACAATGGCGAAAACGCCCTGCGCAGCGGTGCCTACTACATGAACCACCGGCGCACCGAGAAAAGCTGGGTGCCTCTGATCACCATCGACGCCGTAGACCTTACCCACGACTTTCAGGTGGAGACCCG
>RFHL01000877.1 GCA_003696875.1 Bacteroidota bacterium
AGCGCATGAGATTAGACTTTAAGAGAAAGAGCCTTTCCCCGGGCCAACCCTACCCAACCCCCACTTTGAAAGGCTTTGCCTGGCCAGATGGGTAGTAATGCGGTTCGAATGCCTCTTTTGGAGAAAACCCAAACCCTAGCATATGTATCTGATTCGTTCTTGTGTGTTGGCTATCGGGCTGATGAGCGGTTTGCTACTGCGGGCCCAATCCTTTGAGCGATCCCCCATTGAGGCTGTACAGGCCGTAGCGGATAAAACGCTGCGCACGGTCCCCTTTGCCTTTCGGGCCATCCTGATGAAACCCGGGAAGTACTTTCGGGGGATGCAAACCCTCAACCTGGGCCGGTCGCTCGGCCTGGGCGAAGCCGGCGTAGGCTATGCCTACAGTGTCATCCGCAGCGCGCGCGCGGCGCGCCTGCCGGTAGGTGTGAGCCATAACGATGGCCTCAAGGTCTGGCTCAACGGCAAACTGGTCTATGAAAAAAACGGCCGCGGAGCGGCCGAGGTCACGGAGTTGGAACGAAGCTTTGTCCTCAGCGATACGCTCTACCTGGATCTGAAACAGGGCGACAATACCATTCTGGTCAAGTCAACCACCGCCGGTACGCACTGGAAGGTCTACTTCCAGCCGATCTTCCCGCCGGTGCCCGAGGGCGAAAAGCCGGATAACGAGTGGGTGGAGCTCTCCACCGGCTTTATCCCCCACGTGACCCCGCAGGTGGCCGATCTGGCCAACTGGTTTTTCATCGGACCCTTTCCCGCCGCCAATGGCTTCGACACCGCCTACCCGCCCGAGGAGGGCTTTGTCCTGGGGCGACTGTACCAGTATGGGGACCGGGAGATCGCCTGGGAAATTCCCAAGGTGGAACTGCTGGCCGATGTCATCGACGCCGATCCGCTCTGGGGGACACTCTACGACTGGAACTATCACACCGCCGGCTACGCCTGGGCCATTCGCAGCCTGGGTGAGTATACCGGCCAGCAAAAGTACGTGGATTACCTCACCACCTACTGCGACTTTATGCTGGATATCAAGCCCTACATCGGCTACGAAAAATACACCCTAAACCGCCCCTATTCGCGGCACACGCACCTGCACAACACACCGCTGCTGGATTTCACCTCGGCACCGGCCATCCCCTTTATCTATCGCCTACGCCAGGATGGCGACTTTCCCCGGCGGGATGAGTATGAGGCAATGGTCCATGCCACCCAGCAGTACCTCGCCGAGGAGCAGGTGCGCCTGCCCGATGGGACCTTTACCCGGGAGACGCCTTTCAAATACACCACCTGGGTCGATGACATGTACATGGGCATTCCCTTTCTGCTGCAATCGGCCCTGCTGACAGAGGATGCAGGCGAAAAAGCCGCTTATCTGGATGAAGCGGCCGCGCAGGTCCTGGGCTTTCACCAGCGGGTCTACGACCCGGAGATGGACCTGTACATGCATGCGCAGTACTCGGAGCGGCCCGACGTCAAGCTGCCCTACTGGTCCCGCGCCAATGGCTGGGGCATCTGGGCCGTGAGCGAGGTGCTCATGTACCTGCCCAAAAAGCATCCCCACTACAAGCAGATCCTCCAGATCTACCGCGACCACGTCGACGGCATCGTCAAGTGGCAGGACCCGGAAAGCGGGTTTTATCACAACGTGCTCAACCATGATGACTCCTTTGAGGAAACCTCGGGGACAGCCATCTTCACCATGGCCATCGCCCGCGGCATCAACCACGGCTGGCTCAAGCGCAAAACATATGAGCCCTACGTGCTCGCTGGCTGGAAAGCGATTGATACGGTCATCGCTGAAGACGGAACGGTTTCCCAGATCTGCATGGGGACGATGTGTTCCGAGGATGTGCAATACTACTACCAGCGGCCGGTGGTGGAAGACGATTCCCACGGCCTGCTGGGGCTGATCTTTGCCGGCATAGAAGTACAGAAGATGTTGGACGAAAAATAAAGACTGGTCTCGGCCGGTGCGAGACGTTTGCCCCCCAGCAGGCCTGCTGGGGGGCTTTTTTAGGGGCCTATCCAAGTCGGCAAGCGCCAGGTTCCAGACTTTTCTGTACCTTTCTTCGAACTATTATGCTGGGGAGGGGAGGATAAAGGTTCATCCGTTACGTCCTTACCTGAAACGAAGAAAGACCCATGCCAGGAAAAAGCGTACTGGTCACCGGCGCCGCCGGTTTTCTGGGAGGTCGTCTGGCCAAAGCCCTGGCAGCCCAGGGCTGGGCCGTGACCGCCACCTCCCGCCGCCGCCAGCGGGCGGCGGAGCTCAACGCGGCCGGCGCCCGCTTTGTCGCCGGCGATCTCACCGACCCGGCTTTTTGCCGGGTGGTCACCCAGGGGCAGGCGGCCGTGATCCACTGTGCGGCCCTGTCGTCGCCATGGGGCCCCTACGAGGCGTTTTTTCAGGCCAATGTCCTGGCCACCCGGCAACTGATCGCGGCTTTCCGGGCGCAGGGTGGCCGCCGCTTCATCAACATTGGTACCCCCAGCATCTACTTTGATTTCCGCGACCAACTCGGGGTCAGCGAGGCGACCCCGCTCCCCGAGCTCATGGTCAATGCCTATGCCCGCACCAAGTGGGAGGCCGAGCAGGAGGTAATCGCCGCCCATGGGCCTGACCTGGCCACCCTCAGTCTGCGACCGCGGGCCATCATCGGGGCCGAGGATCAGGTGATATTTCCCCGCCTGATCCGGGCCTATCACGAAGGGCGTCTCCGCATCATAGGCCCCGGCGACAACCTCGCCAGCCTTACCTCGGTGCCCAACATCGTACAGGCCGTGACCCAAGCGCTCACGGTCGACCCCGGCCGCCTGGGCCTCGCCCTCAACCTCGCCGACCCAGAGCCGGTCCGGCTCTGGGATGAGATCAATCATGTCCTGACGGCGCTGGGGCATGCGCCCGTACACCGCCGCCTACCCCTGCGGGTAGCGATGGGCGCCGCCTGGCTCTCCGAGCAACTCGCCCGCTGGCGCGGCGGGGCTGAGCCTACCCTTACCCGCTATGGGATCGGCGTGCTGGCCTATAGCTTCACCCTTGATACCACCCTCGCCCGCGAGCGGCTGGGCTATAATCCGCCCTTGCAGACCCGCGACGGGATCGCCGAGTTTGTCGCCTGGTACCAGCAAACCGCCGCCGATGTCACTTAACTACCATTTTCTCTCCACCGGCTACTGCACGGCCCACGAAGCCATCACCGAGCGGGGCGGGCGCTGGCGGAGCATCCGCTTCCATGCCATCTGCGTGCTGATCCAGCACCCCACAGCGGGCTATGTGCTGTTTGACACCGGCTACAGCCCCCGCTTTCACACTACCACACGCCGCTGGCCGGCGCGGCTCTATGCCCTGGCGACGCCGGTGACGACCCGGCCCGAATGGGCCGTGGCCGAGCAAATTCGCCAATTGGGCGTTGATCCGGCCGGCGTGCAACACATCCTCCTCTCGCATCTTCATGCTGATCATGTGGCCGGGCTCTCGGACTTCCCCCAGGCTCAGGTCTGGTGCAGCCGGGTGGGCTACGACTACTTTCGGCCGCTCCGTGGGCTGAGTGCTGTCCGCCGGGGCTTTTTGCCCGGGCTGTTGCCGCCGGATCTGGAGTCGCGGCTGCACTTTTTCGAGGAGCTGCCGGTAGTTGAGCGGGCCGATGCCCTGGGGGCCTGCTACGACTGGCAGGGCGACGGCAGCCTGCAATTGGTGCCCCTCCCCGGCCACTGCCGGGGGCAGTATGGCCTGCTGCTGAGCGAGGCGGGGCAGCCACGTCACCTGCTGGCCGCCGACGCCTTCTGGCGGGAGGCCAATCTGCACGAGGGTCGTCTGCCCAATCCCGTGATCCAGGTCTTTATCGATAGCTGGTCCGAGCTAGTCGCTACCATTGACCGCCTGCGGGCCTTTAAAAAAGCCTATCCCCAGGTGCCCATTTCTGCCTGTCACAGCCCGGCCACCCTGGCCCGGGTTCCCAATGCCGATCTATTTTGAAACTGCTGATCCTGTATTATTGGCTAAGGTGGAAGCTGGGACCGCGTTGGCGGGACCGGACCCAATTGCTGCGCTGGCAGGCGCGGCAGTTGGCGCGCTACGCGCGCTGGTTGAGGCGGCATTCTCCCTATTACCGGACCTTGCTGGAGAAAGGCTATACCATCGATAGCTTTCCGGAGGTGGACAAAAAGGCCTTTATGGCCCACTTCAACGCCATCAATACGGTGGGCATAGACCGGGACCAGGCCATGAAGCTGGCCCTGAAGGCCGAGCGGGAAGAAGACGGGGCTGCCATGCTTCATGGCTGCGCCGTAGGTCTGTCTACCGGCACCTCCGGAAATCGGGGCCTGTTTTTGGCCTCAAAGCGGGAGCGGGCCGAGTGGGCTGCGACCATGATGCACCGGGTGCTGCGGCCTGGCCTGCGCCGGCAGCGCATCGCTTTCATCCTGCGCGCCAATAGCCAGCTCTATGAGTCCATTCGCTCCCGGCTGTTCGAATTTCGCTACTATGACCTGCCGCGCCATCTGGCGCCCTTTCTGGCAGAACTCAATGGTTACCAGCCGCATGTGCTCACGGCCCAACCCTCAGTCTTACGGCTGCTCGCCGAGGCGCAGCAGCGCGGCGACCTGGCGATTCATCCCGAACAGATGGTGTCTTATGCCGAGGTGCTGGAGCCCGATGACCGGCAAGTCATCGAGTCTACGTTTGGCCTGACCCTGACGGAGGTCTATCAGGCGACCGAGGGCTTCATTGCCGCCACCTGTGCGCACGGGACGCTCCACCTCAATGAGGACATCATGCGCATTGAGCGGGATTATCTATCAGAGGGGCGCTTTCAGCCGATTCTGACTGACTTTCGGCGGCGCAGCCAGCCGGTGGTGCGATACCGCCTCAACGACATCCTCGTAGAGGCCAGCGAGTCCTGCCCCTGTGGATCGCCCCTGCAAGCGATAGCCCGCATTGAAGGGCGGATGGACGATGTGTTTTTCCTGACCGGTAAGCAGGGAAAACCCGTGACGATTTTTCCCGATTGGGTGCGGAGGTGCATGGTGCGCAGCCAGGATCAGGCCGAGGATTATGTGGTATGCCAGACGGGGCCCTCAGATCTCTCCATCTATCTGTCCGGGCTGAGAGAAGGGCTCGCCCCGCTACAAGCCCAGATGGAGGCAGAATGGCAAGCCTTCGCCGAGCAAAAGGCCTTGCAACCGCTTCGCCTTACCTTTTTTGCGCATTTACCCACATCGACGGGAATAAAGCGCCGCCGCATCATCCGGTCCTATGCGGATGAATAAAAGCATTGTCCCAATATTTGCCCACACGCATGATCTCTGAATACGATGCTACACCTACAATCTATCGCTAAGTACCTGCCTGGCCCACCGATTCACAGCGCCGAGCTGGAGGCCCGTATGGGCTGGCCCGCCGGCTGGATCGAGAAAAATTCTGGAGTGGAAACCCGCTACCATGCCAGTCCGACGGACTCGGTCATTGGCATGGGGGCCCAGGCCCTGTCGAGTGCCCTTGCCCAGGCAGACCTGGGCCCAGGGGACTTGGATCTATTGCTCTTTGCGGCGGGCTCCATCGACTATCCCATTCCGCACTCGGCCTGCCTGCTCAAGGCCGAGTTGGGCTGGACACAGTACGACTTTCCGGCCTTTGATGTAGATGCCACCTGCCTGAGTTTCCTGAATGGGCTGGAGGTGGCGGCGGCCTTCATCGAGAGCGGGCGCTATGCCCGGGTGGCCATCGTGACGAGCGAACTGCCCAGCCGCTCGCTCAATCCCGAGGACCGGAAAACCTACTCTCTCTTCGGCGACGGGGCCGTGGCGGCCATCGTCGGCCGCAGCCAGATCGACCGGCCCACCGACACCTACTTTGTCAATTATGCTGAAGGGGCCAAACTGGCCATGCTGCCCGCTGGCGGTAATGCCATGCGACTCAACCACCGGCAGAATCCGGAAGCAGACTATTACTTCCAGATGAAGGGCCGCCACCTGCTCAAGTTGACCTTCAAGCATCTGGACCAGTTCATCGCCAGCGTCGAGGCCCGCTTTGGGCGATCGATCCGGGACTATGCCCGGATCATTCCCCACCAGGCGAGTCGCCTGGGGATGGATATGTTTATCAAGCGCTTTGGCCTGCCGGGCGGGCAGGTGCAACTGAACCTGCCGCGCTACGGCAACTGCATTGCCGCCTCCATCCCCCTGGGACTATGCGATGCCGTGGTGGAAGAAGGCTTGCCCCCGGGCAGCGAGGTCATCCTGATGGGGACCGCGGCCGGCCTGTCGATGGGAGCCATTACCCTGGAGGTATGACCTTCCTCCACCGCTATCGTTTTGCGCTTCTGGCGCTGATGGTCCTCCTCTCGGTGGGCCTTGGTACCGGCATACCCCGGCTGGAGGTCGATCATAACATGGAGGCCTATTTCTCCCCAGAAGGGGAGGATCTGGCCATCTATCAGCGCTATCAGATCGCCTTCGGGGCCGATGATCGCTTTCTGCTCGTGGCCTTGCCCTCCGCCACGGATGTATACGACCGGGCTTTCCAGCGGGAGTTGCGGTCGATCAAAAAGAAGCTGCGCGAGATTCCTGGCATCACCCAGGTGCGCTGGGTCGACGATTGGGTGCCGCCGCTGCTGCGGTTGGATCAGGCCTTCATCGACAACCTGAAGATGGGCTCCCTCTTTGTGAGCCAGGATCAGCGGGTGGCGGCGCTCTGGGTGCAACATGCCGATATGGAGGACAAAACCGAGATCCGGCGGCTGATCGCCGCCATGGAGGCCGTACTGGCAGATTATCCGGAAGGTCCCGTCCGGATTTCGGGTAAAATCTACTTCATCAGCCTGCTGGAGCAGTTTATCCGGGAAGATTCTGGTCGCTTATTCGCCCTGACGGCCGGGCTGATGATCCTGCTCCTGGGCCTGGTCCTCAACTCCTGGCGGTTGTTGCTGGGCGTGTTGCTGGTGCCTGCCCTGGCCAGCGCCTTCACCCTGGGACTCATGGGGTACCTGGGGCTGAAAACCAACCTGTTTACGGCCATGATCCCTACCCTGATCCTCATCCTCTCGGTGGCGGACCTCATTCATCTTTTTCGGGGCGAAGGGCCATCGGGAATTCTGGACCGGCTGCGCTTTTACTTCCC
>RFHL01000878.1 GCA_003696875.1 Bacteroidota bacterium
GTCCCGGGCCTGCGTACGCTGGCCGGAGGCGGATTGGTGATCATGGCGAGCCTCCTGGCCTCGCTCCAGCGGTGAGCCCCAAAAGCAAAAGAGGCAGCCACATATCTGTGACTGCCTTTTTGGCCGCTTTAAAAACCGCCCCTCATAACATAGGAGCGGTCCAAACCCAAACAAACACCATGAAAAAACTTATTGGATGTACGGTCCGCATAGGCGAACGATGGTTACGGCAAGTCGGGGATGGATTTAACCCGATTTCGGAAATAGGTGACGGTCTTACTTAGCCGCAGGAAAGGAAATTCCTGCATGAGTGTATTTACCTCTCCCTCATTGAGCTCTTTGATCATTCCGGTGGCATGATTCCGGATGTAGCAGCGCTGCGGGGTCTTGCGGATATAGTACATGACTAGCAATTATTCCGACGGACTAAGTGTTTCCCATTCGTGAACATATAAGGCAAATATGTTGCCAATTGGAGGGGCTAACCTCCTAAAAAACACCAATGGGCATACTCCCGGGGCGAATGGTCGCCCAAGCCGTTTCAATACCCCAAAACATGCGGAGAATGGTCGCCTAAGGCAAGGCCGGAAGGCCCCATTCGGCCTGAAGCGCGGCATATTCGGCCGCGGGGAGTTGCACCAGGAGGGGGGATTGCTGCGGATCAATCCAGGCCAGCAGCTCGCGCATGCGGACCTTGGGCATGGCCGTGCAGCCAGCGGTGCCGCTGTCGTTTTGTCGCCAGACGTGAAGAAAGATGCAGGAGCCCCCGCCGGGCACCGGGCCCGGCCGGTTGTGGTTGACAAACATGCCCCATTCATAGAGGTCATCCTGCCGCAGCATATGGTCTGTGCTGTTCCAGTCGGGCGTCTCCGCTCCCTCGTCCAGAATGCGGTTATAATGCGCAGAGGCCGTATCCTCAATACACATGGTGACGGCCGTCACGTGGGTATAGGGGGCCTTGATGAAGGTCGCCGCTTGGGGATCGGCGTAGCCAAACGCCTCGCCCAGCGAAAACACGCCCGCGGGCGACTTGAGGTCGCCCTCCTGCTTGACCGGCCCCGGGCGGGAGGTAAAATCCTGGATGCCCCTCCCCCACCCCAGGCCATTTTTTCCCACCACAATAGGGATCGGTTCGGTGGCCATTTCCCAGCCACTCTCTGCCCGGACGAAGGTATGCAAGGTCCCCGCCACGGAGTCCCATCCGGCGGTGCGCACCACCAACAGCCGCTGAGCTGTGCTGGTGAGCATTGGCTCCTCGGGCTTATCTTGAGTATCCGTATCTGTTTGGGAAGGGCTGGTGCAGGCCATCAGAGCGGGAAACAGCAGGGCCAGCAGGACCCCGTTCGGTAGTAGAGTAAGCAGGGGAGTGGAATCAGGGCGCAGCATCAGGCAATGACCATGTTGGGACGATAGATAGGAATCGCCTCAGGCCCCTCCTGCTCAATGCGCAGGATGGCGGCCACGTGGGCATCGGCGATTTTCTGGCGTACGGCATCGGTCCGCAAAGCGGCAGCTTCCTCCTCATCGGTGTAGAAACCGTTTTCGGTGAGAACGGCGGGCATACTCGTATTGCGCAAGACGTAAAAGATCTTGCTGCTCCCCACCTGATGGCTGCGCACGCCGCGATCTTTCCAGTCTGGCAGGGCGGCCATCAGGGCACTCTGAAAAGCCGAAGACATACGCAAGCCTGTCTCATTGCCTGGGTAATGCCAGACCTCGATGCCGCTGGCGCCATTGACCCAGGAGTCCATACCCCCGGCAGCATTGGCATGTACGGAGAGAAAAATCTTGGGCAGGCCCAGGGGGGATTCCTTCTCATTGGCCCGGCTGACCCGCTCGGCCAGGAAAGAGCCGACCTCGTCTTCGGGTACCACTTCGAAGTACTGTATCCCAATCTGATCAAGCTGAGGCTTGATGCGGCGGACGATGTCGCGGGTAAACTCCCACTCCTCGAAACGGGTCCCATCCGGGAAGAGAGGCGAGCGCTTGCCCGGCTGTAGCCGGCCATGCCCATTGTCCAGGCACCACAGGTAGCGTGGGGTGGTGATGGTGATCGGCCTGGGAGCGGCGGCGCTGAGGTCCCCGCTTCCCTCGGCCTCCTCGCGGCTGCTGTCCAGCCGCAGGTTGTCTTCCAGCCCCCGGCTACGGGCTTCGGGCCCCTCTACATGGATGACATTGCCCTGATTTTGCAGGTCGGCCGCATCTTCAATGTGGTCCGTAGACAAAGCGGCCGATTCTGGTGGGCTGCCGCCCAGGAGGCGAGAAAAAAAAGCGCGGAGGCGTGTGAACATAATCGCGGAAGTTAGGCGTTAGCCAAATATATGGAAACCCTCCCCGATTTGGAAATATACACCGCCCCGTATTCGCTAGCATGCAAACAAAAAAATAGCTTGTCGCTAGCGACAAGCTACCATTTACTGCCCTGAGGTTACTGGTGAGACTGACACAGTGCGCAAGCGCCCTGGCCAGTATCTAACACCTTGCAATTTTGTAACGATGGGAAATACGTTTCTGGTATAAAAAAATTTCACTCCCCTTCTCCAACCGGTTCTTGAGAGGTCCCGAGATAGGCATTTTTCAGGCTGTCTTGCCAGGCAAGAAAAATGGGCTTTTCGTTGCGCAGCATGTCTACGACCCCATGAACGTGGCTCGCCGGCAGCGCCAGATGGATGATGCTGTCCTTGCTGTCTCCCGGCAAGGGAAAGCCTTCGTCGTAAAAATCCACACTCCCTACCATGCGGTTGCCCGCATCGAACAAATGTACCTGGGCCCGGATGTCACGGCCTGAGCCCTGCGGGCCACCGTGGTAACGGATGGCATAATGCTTGATTTCAATCATTTGGGTGAAGATTGTAGGCGCCCTTGTCCAATCTGGGGCCAACGGGCAATATCGGACTTGACGAGGGTTTTTGCAATCGGTCTTGAACCCCAAGGTAACATCATGTCAAAAATTTTCGGGTTGGAAAAATTTTCTTTTCGAGCTATCTTTTTCGAATCATCAACCAATCCAGCCACCTCCTTTTTTAACTCTAAATCTCGCACCTATGCGCACACTATTCCTTTTCCTGCTCCTGAGCCTGGGGACATTCCTCGCCCTGCCGGCTCAAAGTCTGAAGGGTCTCAACTTTCAGGGCGCGGCCCGGGGTAGCGATGGCAGCTTGCTCGCCAATCAACCGGTAAACCTGGAGTTTACCATCCTTGCCGACTCCGATGCCGGGCCGGTGGTTTACCAGGAAGACCACGCGCCCACCACCAACGATTACGCCCTTTTTTCTGTCGTCGTCGGTAAGGGAAGTGCCACCCAGGGCAGCTTTGATGCCATCGACTGGGGCAGCGACGACTTTTGGCTGCGGGTCAAACTCAACGGTGCCGAAGTCGCCAATACCCAACTGGAGGCGGTGCCTTACAGCAAAGTGGCCACCCAGATGGACCTCAATCATCTACAAGATGTCAGCGCCAGCAGCCCGGCCAGCGGGCAGGTCCTTTCCTTTGATGGCAGCAACTGGGTCGCTGCCTCCGATCAGGTCAATGATGCCGATGCTGATCCGAATAATGAGATTCAGACGCTGAGCCTCTCGGGCTCGACCGTCAGCCTCTCCAATGGTGGCGGCAGTTTCAATCTCCCCTCTCAGTCCCCCTGGCAGACCAGCGGAAGCACGGTGTACTACAATGGCGGTCAGGTCGGAATCGGCACCAGTTCGCCTACCGATGGGCTATCGCTTTTCAGCGCCGGAAACGACAATGACTTATCCATCACCAATTCCTTTCCCTTCATTGACCTGAATACCAACGGGAGTGGCAATGCCGGCATCGACTTCCGGGACAATGGGGTGAATACCGGCTGGTTCTACCATGACTACAACAACGACGCGATCGTCCTATCGGGGGTGTCCAGCTCCCTGGCCCTGCCCAACCTCGTCGTTGCGGCCAATGGCCGCATCGGGATCGGCACGTATACGCCTGCCTATCCCCTCCACCTGACGGAGGACACCATGAGCATCAACGGGCTGGAAATCGCTAACCTCGGCTCGGCCAACCTGGGCCTGGATGGCGATGTCGTTCCCTATGGTGGATCTAGCCTCTCCTACGATCTGGGGAACAATACCGCCACCGAACACTGGGATGACGTGGTGGCTACCGCCTTTGTCACCTACTCCGATGCCCGTCTCAAGGAAGGCATCTCCAGCCTGACCGACGGGCTGGAACATGTTCTCTCCCTGCGGCCGGTTCAATACACCTATAAGCGGGACTTTGACCCGGATGGTCGCCTGCGATATGGCCTGATCGCTCAGGAGGTACAAGCGGTGCTCCCCAATATCGTAGTGGAAGAAGACGTGGATGTAGATCCAGAAAGTGGTGAGGTCATCCGCACGCCCTCTGAATATAAAACCATGGTTTACAGCGACCTGATCCCGGTTCTCATCCAGGCCATTCAGGAGCAACAAGCCCAGATTGAGGCGCTGAAACAGCGCGTCGAGGAACTCGAAAACCAATAAGCCCACCCCTATGAGAAGTTTTATCATGATTTGCCTGCTATTGGGGAGTGGTCTCAGCGTCGCGGCCCAGAGCCTGGACCGCTTTGTCATCGCGGCTACAGGCACGCAGGCCCAGACCGCCAGCAATCGGCTGGCCTATACCGTCGGGGAGCTCGCCATAGAAACAGGTACCTCCGGAACCTTTACCCTCCATGAAGGCTTTCACCAGACCAACCCGCCCTACGGCACGGCAGTGGAGGCGCCCGCGCCGCTGCTGCACTACCGTCTGTATCCCAATCCTGCCACCGACCGCACAGTCCTGGAGTTGGAAAGCAACCTGCCCATCCAGCTGCAATGGCATCTGTACGATGTCCAGGGCCGGGCCGTAGGACCCCCGGGGGGAAGCCTGCAGCTCCGCGACCCACAACAGGTCGCCATCGACCTGAGCCAGCTGGCCAGCGGCACCTACTATCTGATGCTCACCAGTGCAGGTCACCAGCTGCTGGAGACCCTGCGTCTGGAGAAACGATAGGCTTCTCCGGCCTAAAGATCACGGCGGCCGCCCCAGCTGGGGCGGCCGCGGCTTTGTTGAGCTACCGGCACCTGCTGGAACGGATGGCTGTAGCCCGCCCCAAGTCAAAAAATATAGGCAATTGCGCACATAGCCGTCTTCGGGGGCCTCGTCGTCATTGTCGGTGCCTACGGCTCCGCTCCTGACATAAGCTCCTTGCTATCCCTCCCGATATCCCTCTCAAGGGACAAGCAGCTAAAGGGAAAAAGCACATCCTGCCCACCTTCCCTACCGAATCGGCGGCACCATCCAAGCCTGAAACAGATGGGCAGCCATAGCCAGATCACCGGCCAGGTTTTCCCGCTCTATCCCCCGGGCCTTCATCGCCTCCAGATGGGACTGCCAAACGGCCAGGGCCGTAAAGCGGCAATATTTCTCGATGACCAGCGATTCATAGAGCTGGTTGAGGGCTTCATGATCCTCCTCATCTCCGGCCGTGGCGGCATCTGCCTCCATCTCCTGAATACGCGCATCCTTTTCGGTAAAAAAGGCTTGCGCTTCCTCCAGTAGAGCGGTATCTGGTACCAGGGCCGTACCAAAGGCCACCTTAGTCATCACCAACTTCCCCGCGGTCGGGGGAATGGTCGGAATGGCCTCCTTGCCATAACTCTCCGGTCGGGTTGGCTCCGGAGGCGAAAGCCGGTACTCGGGATTATTGAGATACAGGATTTTGTGCCTGATCTGTTCAAACAGCGACGCATCCCAGCCCAGGACCCAGGCATACCAGGCCCGCACCTTGACCGGGTCCAGAGATTCCCGGTTCAGCGTAAAGGGCAAACCCTCAAGGTCGACACTCTCATTGTGCGCCGCAACGGCTTTCAGGATGCTCGCCTCAGACACTTTTTGAGGCGAAATGAGGGTTTGACCTACTCTCAGTTGAATATCATATTGTACAAACGGCGTTCCGGTCATAGAATCGGATTTACACCCCCCTTGGGGCAGCAAAACGTGCAGCAGGATAAGCCCCTGGCAGCACCACTTAATCATCAGGCTTGCCATAGTGCGTAAAGTTGGGCCATCCTGCCACACTCATGGTATTGTTGACAAAATTGGCGCGGGTACGGGTGAGCGAACTCCCGACCCACACGTCGTGGATGGTGTAATTGTTGCCGCTGCGGTGGGTGATCAGCACAAAGTGCCCCCCTGATGGCCCCCCCACCCGAATCGGCACAGGCAAGCCCTGATCCAGAACGTTGTTCATGTCCGTCATGGAGGTGGACTTGTTGCTCGCCGTGTACATGGTGTAATCCACCCCGGTCCGGTCCCGGATCAGACTAAGGACGGCCCCGAATCCCATACCGGCTCCACCCGAGCTCCCCCGGGCCACGGCCACCCCACCGGCTCCTTCGAGCATGGTCTGCTGATCGGCTGCCGCCGACGAACCCGTATTGGGTGTAGTGATA
>RFHL01000879.1 GCA_003696875.1 Bacteroidota bacterium
ATCATGTCCAAAGCCTGTCAGTAGGCGGGATCAACGAGGCCCTGCGGGCTCAGGGTATAGATCAGCTGAGCGGGGAGACGTCGATCACCGTTGTGCACGACCCCTCGGACATCCGCAAGCCCTATGCCCGGGAGATGGAGGAACTGGAGTCTGTGCGCGACCTCAGCGGCCGGATTATCCCTGGATACAAGACCTTCAACAGCGTCGCGATCAGCGGAGAAGATAAGCGGCTGCACCTGCTCGGCTGCGTGCCCAAGGCGTATTCGGAGGCGGATTCGGGGGAATCGGAGCCGGGCTTTCGGGCGCAGCATCGCCCGGATCCGGGAGCTACAGGGAAAGTCTCTCCTCCAGGCTCAAGGAAATTGGCCAGCCGGCTTTGCCATCGGGGTGCATGGGCTCCCGCCTGAGGTGTACCTCCTCCAGATCGACAATCCGGGGCACGCGCCCTGGGTCTGCAAGTGGCTGCACGAATAGCGCCACCGGGAAGAAGCAGGAGCAAGACATCCCATTTATTTTGTAAATAGAGGATCACGTGTTCCCCGCAGGGCCGTGCCCCCACCGCCTGCCTGCCCAATTTCGCCGCTCATGCGTCTGTCCTTCCTCCTGCTCCTCCCCCTGCTCGCCTGCCAGCCATCGACCGAAGATCAGGCGGCCACTCACGCCCGGCCCAACATCCTCTGGATCGTCGCCGACGATCTGGGGACCGACCTCGGCTGCTACGGCGAAGCCGCCGTGCATACCCCCCACCTGGACCGGCTGGCCCAGGAAGGGGTGCGCTACGAAAACCTGCATACCGTCACGGCGGTCTGCTCGCCCAGCCGCTCGGGTCTGATCACGGGCATGTACCCCGTGAGCATCGGTTGCCACCAGCACCGGACCCAGTACAAGGACAGCCTGCCTCCCCCGGTGGTGCCGCTGCCGGAACTCTTCCGGCAGGGGGGCTACTGGGTCAGCAATGCAAGCCAAAAAAATCTGAGCCACTTTGGCAAGACCGATTACAACTTCATTCACGACGTCAAGACATTCTACGACGGACCCAACTGGCGCGGGCGCGCGCCCGGGCAGCCCTTCTTTGCCCAGGTGCAGGTGTTCTATCCGCACCGTCCCTTTGTGCGGGATAGCGCCCGGCCGGTCGATCCGGCCGCAGTGCAGATTCCGCCTTACTATCCCGATCATCCCCTCACCCGGGCCGACTGGGCTTGGTATCTGGAGACCGTACAGCACGTCGATCAGGCCGTAGGCGAATTGCTGGACACCCTGCAGGCCGAAGGCCTGCTGGAAAACACCATCGTGATGTTTTTGGGCGATCAGGGGCGCCCACACGTCCGGGCCAAGCAGTTTCTCTACGATCCCGGCACCCACACCCCCCTGATCATCCGCTGGCCAGACGGCAGGGGGGCAGGCAGCACCGACGGGCGTCTCGTGAGCAACATCGACCTCGCGGCAGCCAGTCTGACCCTGGCGGGCATCCCCATCCCAGCCTGGATGCAGGGACGGGACTTCCTGGCTGAGCGCGCGCCCGCGCGCGGGGCGGTTTTCACCATGCGCGACCGGCGCGACGAAACCGTGGATCGCATCCGGGCGGTGCGTACCGGCCGCTTCAAGTACATCCGCAACTTCTACCCCGAGCGTCCCTGGAGCCAGTTCAATGCCTACAAAAAGTTCCGCTATCCGGTGCTCACCCTCATGGAAGTGATGCACCAGCGCGGGCAACTCAGCCCGGTGCAGGCCCGCTTTTTTGCCCCTAGCCGGCCTCCCGAGGAGCTCTATGACCTGCAAACCGATCCGTACGAGGTTCACAACCTGGCTGACGATCCGGCCCATGCCGACACCCTCGCTGCCCTGCGGCAGCGCCTTGACCGCTGGCTGACCGAGGCCGACCGCGGACAGTATCCTGAGAGCCCCGAGGAGATTGCCTATGCCGAGCAGCTCATGCAGGATATGTTTCGGAAAAATATGGCCCGGGAAGGCCTGAGCCCGGACGTCTCGGACGAGGCCTATCTGCAATGGTGGATGGAGAAGATGGGGGTGGTGGATTCAACAGATACACGGTAGGGACGTGAAGGCATTAAACGCAGCAGTAGAGGCATGGAAGATCGCACCAAAGCCGAAGAACAGGTGATGCGCTACATCTGGAAGCTGGAAAAAGCCTTTATGAAGGACATCGTGGAGCAATTTCCGGATCCCCGGCCGGCCAAACCGTCAAGCGGGGGCAGGTAATCGGCTTCGTAGGCAATACGGGCCTGAGCATAGGTCCTCACCTGCATTATGAAGTCCGGCAGGATGGCAAGCCCGTCAATCCTGAAGCGTACTTTGGGGAATAGTAGGCCCCCAGGCTGTAGGCAATATGCCAATCCAGGGGCTACCTGAAAAAAGGCAGGAAGTACAATCAGGCTGAAAAATCCTATTGCCGGGTACTCCGGTCAGTACAGGACAGGTTTTTGCCATGTATCCATCAGCTTGGCAAGGAGGCCTACTCGCAAACATCTACCATCGAGAAACCGATTTCCGATGCCCTAATCTTGTCTGAAGCCAATCGGCTCATTGCAATAGGATATTAATTGGCGTGCCCTACCCTGCAGGGCTCAATCCAAACAATGTGTAGCACTGTGAAAATGCTGGCCTCATGAATATCAATACCGCATTGAGTACGTGCTTACAAACCGGTCTCCGATTCGGGATCTTTGTTATCATGCTGACGGCCATGGGTTGCGAAAGCCCGCCTGATGCTACCGCCAAAGCCAGTGCCATTCAGCCGCAAGCGTTAAGCTGCGAATACCTCCCCAATCCTTCGGTCGTAGATGTGGCCCATCCCCGCATGGCCTGGATCAACCTGCCCACCGGCAACCAACGGGGCCTTTCTCAAACGGCCTATCAGATCCGGGTAGCCTCTACCCAGGCCAAACTGGAGACGCCTGACCTGTGGGATTCGGAAAAAGTACTTTCCGCCGCTTCTAACCGCATTGAGTATGCCGGCCAAGCCCTGGGCAGCCGGCAGGAGTGCTGGTGGCAGGTGCGGGTTTGGGATCAGGATGATAAGCCCTCTGGCTGGAGCGATCCCGGTTTTTGGCGCATGGGCCTGTTAAATCCAGGCGACTGGCAAGCCGAATGGATTGGTGCACCCTGGCAAGGCGAAGAAGCCTTTCCCAAACCAGATGGCGGCCCCAATGGCATCCCTCAGGACTTTGGCCCTCCAGCGCCCATGCTGAGAAAAGCGTTCGAGGTGAAGAAGGAAGTAGCCCGGGCGGTGGTCTACGTCACCGGACTGGGCTACTTTGAACTTTATGTCAATGGTGAAAAGGTCGGCAACGATGTCCTGGTACCCAACCAGACAAATTATGGCAAGCGGCCCAGCCTGGCCAATTCCCTGATCAATGTCCCCGATGATTTTCGCCGGTACAAGGTGATGTATCTGGCCTACGACCTTACCGAACAGTTGCAGCCGGGCAAAAATGTATTGGGCAGCATCCTGGGTAATGGCTTTTACAACCCCGCCAAGTTTTGGTGCGAAGGCTATGGCACGCCCCGATTTCTGGCCCAGTTGCACCTCACCTACACGGATGGGTCGCAGGAAGTCGTGGTCACCGATGAGTCCTGGAAAGCCGCCAAGAGCCCCATCCTCATGAACATGGTCTACTACGGGGAGACCTACGATGCCCGGCTGGAGCAAAAGGGCTGGAGCGCGCCTGGTTTTGACGACAGCGCCTGGGAACATGCCGTGAAGAAAAAAGCCCCCGCAGGCGATTTGGTCGCCCATACCGCCCACCCCGACAAGGTGACCGAGCGCCTGCAGCCCGTTGCCATCAAGCAAATAGGGGAGGGGCATTACCAAGTAGACTTTGGCGTGGAAATCTCCGGCTGGGTGCGCCTCAACGAGGTGGAAGGGCCGGCCGGTCAGCAGGTGGACATTGCCTTCAACGGCAACCTGTATTCGGGCGAAAACACCTATATTTTTAAAGGGGAGGGAAAAGAAAGCTACGCCCCCCGCTTCAACTGGTTTGTCTTTAGCGGCATAGACATCAAGAACTGGCCCGGCGAATTGAGGTCCGAACACCTCACGGCAGAGGCAGTCAATACCTACATCGAAGAAACGGCCGTTTTTGAAACCTCCAATCCGCTTTTCAACGAATTGAACGTCATCTGGAAGCGGAGCCAGACGGACAACATGCACGGGGGCATTGCCTCTGACTGTCCCCATCGCGAACGCAACGGCTATACCGGAGACGGGCAGGTGGCCTGCCAGACCGTCATTCACCACTTCGATGCCCGGAATTTCTACCATAAGTGGATCCAAGACATATACGACGCCCAGATCGAAGCCACGGGCTACGTACCCAATGGGGCGCCCTGGCAGCCCGGCTGTGGCGGGGGCGTGGCCTGGGGCGCCGCCATCTGCCTGATGCCCTGGGATTTTTATGTGCATTACGGCTCGGTGGACATGCTGGAAGATACCTACGAGGGAATGAAGGGCTATATCCGCTACATGCAAACCTGGGTCGATGAGGCGGGGATCATGTTTTCGCAGCGAAAAGGAGGCAATGGCGAGGTGTTGAAGTGGTTCAACCTGAGCGATTGGGAGGTGTACAACGACCGCTCCGGGACCGCGATTGCCGACGGGCTGGTACATACCTTCTACTTCTGGCAATGTGCCGACATCGCCGCCAAAACGGCTGCGGTGCTGGGGTTCGAAGAAGATGCTGAGACTTACCGGGCTTTGGCCGGCCAAACCAAAGCCGCCTTTGTGCAGCGCTTTTATGATGAGAAAGCGGAAAGCTTCGGCAACCATGGCTCCAATATTTTTGCGCTGCAAATGGGCCTGGAAGAACCCATCAAAGCCAAGGCCCTCCTGGCCTTGCAACAAAACATCGAAGCCAATGGCGGGCATCCTTACTCCGGCATTTTCGGCACGCGCTACCTCTTTGAGGTACTGGCGGAAAATGACCTAAACGAACTGGCCTACCAGATCATGAACCGCCGGGAGGAGCCCAGCTTTGGCCGCTGGCTGGACCTGGGGAGTACCACCACCCGCGAGAGTTGGACCGATGGCAAAGGCTCCTTCAACCACCCCATGTTTGGGGGCGGATTTACATGGTTTTATCGCAACCTGGCTGGTATGCAAGCCCTTCCCGCCAAGCCCGGCTACCAGGAAATCATCTTCAAGCCTCAGCCGGTAGAGGCACTGGACTTCGTCACCTACCAAAACCAAACCGTGTACGGCGAAGCCGGCATTGCCTGGAAACAAGCGGATGACCGGTTTTCCATGGAGGTAACGGTGCCGGTGGGCAGTACCGCCAAGGTCTATGTGCCGGCGGCAAAGCTGGAAGCGATCACCGAAAGCGGCAAAAGCCCCGGAAGCAGCCCGGGCGTGCAGCACCTGGGAGCAGCAGGCGATTACCAGCTGTTTGCCGTCGGCAGCGGTCGCTACCAATTTGAAGTTTCGAGGTAGGGGAGGGGGATGAAAATCTCATTGAAGTGGGTAAAAAAATTGAAGTGATTGACGTAAAAGGTTCTAAAGTTGTTGTAAAAAGGAGTTAACGGTAAAGCAAATATTTTGACCGTACGGTAATGAATTTTTTCAGTCGCTCTTG
>RFHL01000880.1 GCA_003696875.1 Bacteroidota bacterium
GAAAAAGCCTCACTTGGCCCGCCAAGCTCGGCTTTTCTTCCTTGTCTGCGCACAAGGTCTCGGCGCAAAATCGGGAAGTTATTTTTCTCGCGTTACTTAGTGTTCCGGGTCTGAGAATTCGGTTAACCTGATTTCTGAAAAGGAAATAGCCCTGACGCTACCCCTTGGCCCCATGCGCAGGCGGACGATGGCCCCAGAAAGCAAAGCTCACCACCACAAGATAGCATAGGACGGTAAGATAAAAAGAGCTTGGCAATCCCGCCAAATCTGCCACCGCCCCCTGCACCACGGGCAGGAGCGCGCCCCCCACCACGGCCATGATCAGGAAACCCGAGGCGCGGCGGGTATGCCGCCCTAGTCCGCGCAGCGCCAGCCCAAAGATCGCTGGAAACATAATCGAATGCCACAGCCCTAGCGACAGCAGGCCCCACATCGCGGGCGCTCCGCGCCCGACAATAACGGGTATCACCGAAATCAGCCCCATCAGGGCATGAACGCCCAGCACCTGCTCGGACCGGAAGCGCTGCATGCTCCAGACCCCCACAAAGCGGCCCAGCATGAGGCCACCCCAGTATACGGACACAAAAAACCCGGCTTGCCGGGTGCTGAGACCCGCCACGGCGGGTTGTTCCAAGTATTTGACAATCAGGCTACTTGTCGCCACCTCGGCCCCTACATAGAAAAAAATGGTCACAAAGCCCCACAGCAGGGGGCGATGCGCCCACCAGCAGCCGGTGACGGCCGCCGTGGGGCTCTCTGCCTCACGTGGCTCGGGCAGGCGGTAGCGCAGCAGCAGCAGCGCCATGAGCAAAAACAGGCCGCCAATCAGGAAGTAGGGCGTGCGAATGGTGGTGGCCTGGTCAAGGCTGTCCTCCCGCACAAACCAGCTGCCCAGCATGGGTCCCAGGGTCGTGCCCACAGCATAGGCGCCGTGAGTGAGGTTGAGCCGGCTGGAGGCCGTCCCCTCGGGTCCCAGTCCCGAGACGTAGGGATTGGCCCCGACGCCAAAGAGGGCATTGCCCGACGAAATAACGAGGACGGTAACGAGAAAAAAGCCGAAGCTGCTCAGCGCTGCCGCGGGCCCCATCAGGGCCCCACCCAGGGCCACTACCCCCAGAGCGAAAGCTGTTGCCCAGCGATAGCCGATGCGCTCGGTGAACACGGCCGCCGGCATGGCGAGCAGCACCGGGGAGACGTAAAAGCAAAAGTGCACCAGCGCCGCCTCGCGATAGCTCAGCTCAAACAGCTGTTTGAGAAAGGGGTTGAGGATGTCGTTGAGGCTGGCCACCACGCCCGACATCAGGAAAAGCAAGGCATAGAGCAGCAGGGCCAGTGGCGCATCCGTCAGCTTGCGGCTCAGATCGGGGCGCCCCCCGAGCGGGGCCTTTGGGTCAAACTTGGAATTCCGGTCGATGGCGATCGCTATTGGACGGGCTCCCCGGCGGCGGTCTGGACCGGACCGGTCCGGGTCTCCAGATTGGCGACGACGTAGGCCCCTACTTTCTTGCCCTGGGTCACCCCGTTCTC
>RFHL01000881.1 GCA_003696875.1 Bacteroidota bacterium
GATTATTTTCAATAATTAGTAATTTAATCTTACATCGAAACGGCCTTCGCGGATCTCTACGATCCTGCCAGAAGCTGTATCTTTTGCAGTAAATGAGAAAACGCCTGCCACGTGCCTTCTCTCAGTTCTTGTGAGCGTATCCATACTGGTAATGACCACGTATCCCGCGTAAGGTGGATTAGATGTCCCATACTCAAAAGCCTCAATTCCATTGTATCGGTAGTAGCCAGCTAGGTTTTCAGGTGGCTTGGGAAAATTACAACAGATAAAAGTATCTATCTGACTCAGCCAGAAAGTATCTGGCTCAACTACCTGTTCAAGATAAATGGATACACCTTCTTCTGCTGTATCATCGGTATCTATTTGCCGGGCTACCAATCGAAAGGTTTTTAATCCGAATGTGCCACTCAAACGAGGTTTTAATAAATGGTTAGATTCTGGCACCCACACCTCCCCATCAATCCGGCAGCCGAAGGTATTAGCCCCTTCATTGGTGATGGGAGGCAGCTCTGGCTCGGGTACAGGCCGGTCACGGTCGAAGAGGGAGCAGGCGCTAGCGAGTAGCAGGGTGATTCCGAGTATCCACGCAAAAGGTTTCATGGCATGAATGATGATGGGTGATATTTTCAATATACACATGGGGGGGATGGGGTGGGGTACTTTTTCAGGAATTAACAAAAAGATTTTATTGAATGGTCATTTTGTTTGAGATGTGGGGAAATCCACGCCCGGGATGGGGCACGCGGGGCGTGGCCGGGCGTCCTCAAGGGTGAAGACATCGCTGATAGTAGCAAAGTGAGATGCCCTGTTACTAGGCCCGCTTTTGTAAATCTCCCTGTCAGTTCGGATATTGACGCCGATTATTTGAGGCTGACTTATATGTATATGTGGCGAAACATAATCTGGTGGATAGGGCTCTTGGGGGGGATGCTGCTCGCAGGCTGCCAACCCGATCCCGGCGCATACGCGCCGGCGGTGCAGAATCCGGCCTTGTACCATCGTACCATGAAGGCCCTGACCGATATCATCGTTTATGACATCTTCTCGCCGCCGGTGGCGAGCCGGATTTATGCCTATCCTAGTATCGCCGCCTATGAGGTGATGGCCCAGGGAAATCCCGATTTTCGCAGCATGGCGGGGCAACTCCACGAGCTTACCCCCATCCCCACTGCCGATACAACCCAGCCTCTTTCGCTGGAGGTGGCCGCCTTGCGCGCCTTCATCACCGTAGGTCGCTCCATGATTTTTTCTGAGGAGAAAATGGACGTCTATGAGGAGGCGCTTTGGGGCGAGCTCGCGGCTGCGGGCGTACCCGATGCGGTCCTGAAAAACTCCCATGCCTACGGTGATCAGGTCGCGGCTCACATCAAAGCCTGGGCCGATGGTGACAACTACAAGGAGACCCGCACCTTCCCCCGCTATACCGTCAGCGACGAGCCGGGCCGCTGGACTCCTACGCCACCCGACTACATGGATGGCATTGAGCCGCATTGGAACCAGATCCGGCCCTTCATCATCGACTCCGCCACGCAGTTTGTGCCAGTTCCCCCCACGGCCTACGACATGGACCCCAATTCCCAGTTCTACAAGGAAATGATGGAAGTCTATGAGGCGGTCAACAACCTCGATGACGAGCAGCGGCAAATCGCCGAATTCTGGGACTGTAACCCCTTCGTGACCCACCATCAGGGCCATGTGATGTTTGCCACCAAAAAAATCACCCCCGGTGGGCACTGGATCGGCATCACCAAGATTGCCTGCCTCAAGGCTGAGACCGACTTCATGGAAACGGTAGAGGCCTACGCCCGGACCTCCATCGCCCTGGCCGATGCCTTCATCAGCTGCTGGGATGAGAAATACCGCTCCAACCTGATCCGGCCCGAGACAGTCATCAACCAGCACATCGACGAGGACTGGCTGCCGCTGTTGCAGACGCCCCCCTTCCCCGAATACACCAGCGGGCACAGCGTCATTTCCTCCGCCGCGGCGGTCACCCTGACTGATCTGTTCGGAGACAACTTCGACTTTGTCGACTCCACCGAGGTGGAGTACGGCCTGACCGTGCGGAACTATGGCTCCTTTCTGGAGGCCTCTTCCGAGGCCGCTATCAGCCGCCTCTACGGCGGCATCCACTACATGCCCGCGATTGAGAA
>RFHL01000882.1 GCA_003696875.1 Bacteroidota bacterium
GCTGGCTCGAATGAGCCAGCCCCGCCAGGCATTTTCAGGTATGTCAAACTGCGCGCAATTGCGCCAATTCCCTCTTGATGGCGACCAGCAGCTGGTCGGTGATCTCATGAAACTGATCCAACATCGTCGGCAAAGCCTCCCGGCTACCGGGATCCATGGCCGTTAGCTCAATATCCTTGAGCAAGCGGGTGAGGGTTTCGTTTCCCAGGATGTTGACGGAAGACTTGTACTTGTGGGCAGCCCGACCCAGGGGCTCAAACTCCTTTCGCGCCATCAAGATGTCGATTTCTTCGACCACCTCGGGAGACTGCTCCTCAATCATCTCCAGGATTTCGATCATAAATTCGGGGTCTTCCCCGGTCAGGGACTTGAGTTGTTCGAGGTCGAGCGGTAAGGCTTGGGCTTCCATGAATTCAAGATAAGAGAGTGAAGGGAAGTACACAAGGAAGGGATGTGCATCATCCGGTCCTGTAAGTTGGCGGTTTTTGTGCCATTTGAAAAACCAAATAGATGAAAATCTTTACACCCCAAAACCGGAATCGGGGACTTTTTCAAATTTCCAATTCTTGCATTATTCTCAAACAAAAGCAAAAGAAAGCATGACCGGAAAGCCGCGCAGAAGACCCGGGCATGGCTGTAATAATTGCGGGCTTTGAGGTTTTATTTTGGAAGGCCGGGGTATTACTTTCAGAGAAAATGTCCAGGCCATGCAAAAGAAATATGTAAACAAGGTATTCATCATTGAGGATGACGCGATATACGGAAAGATCCTGCAGCGCAAGCTCGAACAAGAAGACGATACCTATGAGGTGCAGGTGTTCCCGACAGGTCACGCCTTCTTTGATCACCTCCATGAGAACCCCGACATTGTAAGTATTGATTACAATCTGCCCGACATGAACGGGCTGGAAATCCTCAAGCGGATCAAGCAATACAATGAGGACATTGCTACGGTTATTCTATCCGGGCAAGAAAAGGTAGACGTGGTGGTGGAAGCGTACGACAATGGGGCCGCCAACTACATCATGAAAAACCAGGATGCGCTGCCGGCCCTCGCCCGGGTGGTGCGGAACCTGAGCTCCAACGTCAACTTGCGCAAGGAGGTAGAAGAGCTGCGCGAGCAGATCCTTGATCGCAACAAGTACGACATGATCGTGGGGGAGAGCAAAGGCATCCTGAAGGTCATTCGGATGATTCAAAAAGTGGAGAAAAGCAACATCCTGGTGCTGATCACCGGCGAAAGCGGGACCGGCAAGGAAGTGATTGCCAATGCCATTCACTACAACTCCCCCCGCCGGCGCAAGCCTTTTGTCGCCGTCAATGTCGCGGCCATTCCCGCAGATCTGATTGAAAGTGAACTCTTTGGCCACGAGAAAGGCGCCTTTACAGGGGCGACCGGTCGCCGTATCGGCAAGTTTGAGGAAGCCAATGGCGGGACCATTTTCCTGGATGAAATCGGAGAGATGGAGCTGGGGTTGCAGACCAAGCTGCTGCGGGTGCTGCAGGAGAGCAAGATCACCCGACTCGGGTCCAACAAAGAGATTCAGCTGGATATGCGGGTGCTGGCCGCCACCAACAAAAACCTTGGCGAGCGCGTCAAGCAGGGCCTCTTCCGCGAAGATCTCTACTATCGCTTACAAGGCTTTCTCATCCCGCTGCCACCCCTGCGCGACCGGGAACATGACATCATCATCCTGGCCAAGCACTTTCTGAAGGCTTTCTGCGATCAGAACCGGATGCCACTCAAAACCTTTGACAAAGGTGCCCTGAAGACCATGCTACGACACCCCTGGCCGGGCAATGTGCGTGAGCTCAAGGCTCTGGTCGAACGGGCGGCCCTCATCGCGGATACCGATCACATCACCGAAGACGATCTGATTTTTTCCGACGCCGTATGACCCGGCAGGTAGCTGCTATGTTTCCCCACCCCGGCCTGCCGGGGTGGGGCTTTCATATCAGGCCAGAGGGGTTGCCATATCCAGCAGCTTGTCGTACCTTCCGGAATATAAAGTAAGGCTTTGCTTCTCGACGTTACCTCATGCCCTTACCCCGCCGGTCATTTTTTCACTATCTGGGTGCCGCCATTGGTGCGACCGCGCTCTCACAGTTGCTGCCAGGCGCCGAGCTTGGTAAGCTCCGGGTGAGCCTCGCAGATATGACCCATCCTGACCTGGAAACGGCCGCCGCCGATGAGGCCTTCTGGGCGCAGGTACGCGCCGCCTATACCGCCTCCACCAATCTTATCAACCTCAATAACGGCGGCGTGAGCCCGCAACCGCGGGTGGTGCAGGAAAAGGTTGCGGACTACCACCGCTTTGCCAATGAGGCCCCCGGCTACTATATGTGGCGCGTCATGGGGCGGATGCGGGAGCCCACCCGCCGGCAGCTCGGCCGGCTGGTAGGAGCGGATCCCGAGACCGTGGCCCTGCTGCGCAACGCCACCGAGGCCCTCGAAACCGTTATTTTCGGGCTGGACCTGAACGCCGGTGACGAAATCATCACCACCGATCAGGATTATCCGGCCATCCTCGACGCCCTCGCGGCGCGGGCGCGCCGCCACGGGATCGAGGTGCGCCGCCTCTCCCTGCCGGTCCCCTGCGAGGACCCGGCCGAGATCACCCGCCGCTTTGCGGCGGCGATCACCCCCCGTACCCGGGCCCTGCTCTTTTGCCATGTGATCAACATGAGCGGGCAGATCCTGCCAGTGCGCGAACTCTGCGAGCTGGCCCGCAACCGGGGCCTCTACAGCATCGTCGATGGCGCCCACGCCATCGGACAGCTGGAGCTGAACCTGGAGGAGCTAGGCTGCGACTTTTATGGTGCCAGCCTCCACAAATGGCTCTCGGCTCCCTTTGGGACAGGTATGCTGTATGTGCGCCGCCCCCTCATCCCGAAGCTGTGGCCGCTCTACGGCTATCCCGAGGCCGAGCAGGATTCAATCACCAAGTTTGAACACTTGGGCACCCGTTCGGTGCCTATGGAGATCGCCATTTCCGATGCCATCGACTTTCACGATCTGATCGGCACCGCCCGCAAAGGGGCCCGCCTGCAATACCTCAAGCGTTACTGGGTGGAACAGGTCCGGGACACGCCCGGATTTCACCTGTACTCGTCGCTGGACCCCGCCCACGGGGCGGGCCTGACCACATTCAGCCTCGATGGCTGGACACCCGCCGAGCTTTCCTCAGCCCTCACAAACCAGTATCACCTCTATGTGACGGCCTTTGACCATAGGGATGTGGCCGGGGTGCGAATCACGCCGCATGTGTATACCCGCCTAGAGGATCTGGACTATCTGGCCGAGACGATCCGAAAGCTGGCCCAGGAGGGGCCGGGGAGGTAGGCGACTGTTTGATCCGGGGCTATATCAGAACCGAGAGCCGAAATGTTGAGATGCGAGACGACCCATCACACGCTCTGATCTGCCTGATCCTGTTCGTTTTTTGACAGGATGAACAGGATTTGCAGGATTATTGACCACTAGGAATTCAATTGGCAGGAGGCAAAGGGGCGCCTTGTACGCCCGGATCTGGTTGCATTCCATTCATCCCGTCCTTTTTTCGACAGGGTTAACCGGATTTGCAGGATTATTGACCACCAGGAATTCAATTGGCAGGAGGCAAAGGGGCGCCTTGTACGCCCTGATCTGCTTGCATCCCATTCATCCCGTCCTTTTTCGACAGGATTAACGGGATTTACAGGATTATTGACCACCAGGAATTCAATTTGCAGGAGGCAAAGGGGCGCCTTGTACGCCCGGATCTGCTTGCATCCCATTCATCCCGTCCTTTTTTCGACAGGATTAACGGGATTTGCAGGAGGCAAAGGGGCGCCTAGTACGCCCTGATCCGCTTGCATCCCATTCATCCCGTCTACATTTCTGGATAGAGCAAGCGTGTCGATCCGGAAGCATCCCGTTTGGCCGGTAAATTCCTTATTTTTGTGGGATATGAAAACCGCTCCTGAAGCTTCCCCCCTGTTCCTGGCCATCGAAACGGCCACCATGACGGGTTCTGTTGCCCTCTTTGAAGGCAGCCACCTGCTGGGCTGCATCGAGATCCACCAGGCCAAGTCACACGCGCGCCTGCTGACCCCCATGATTCAGACGCTGCTGGCCGATCTGGGCGTCAGACCGGCCGACCTTACCGCCATCGGCGTAGGCCGGGGTCCTGGCTCCTATACGGGCCTGCGGGTGGGCGTCTCCACCGCCAAAGGGCTGTGCATGGCCCTGGACAAGCCGTTGCTGGCCTTTGACAGCTTGGCGGGGCTGGCCGGGCAGGTGCAGGAACTGGCCGAGCGCCTGCCGGCGCGCATCATCCCCCTCATTGACGCCCGGCGCATGGAGGTCTACAC
>RFHL01000883.1 GCA_003696875.1 Bacteroidota bacterium
GTACAGACCTTGATTTCGTCCATCACCGAGAGCACGTCGGCCTTGGTCATGATGAGATCCGTGACGCCGTTGAGGCGCACGGCATAGCGGAGCAGGGGCAGGTCGATCCAGCCCGTGCGGCGGGGGCGGCCGGTGGTCGCGCCAAACTCGTGGCCCTCTTTGCGGATGCGCTCGCCTTCCTCGTCGTGTAGTTCGGTGGGGAAGGGACCACTGCCCACCCGGGTACAGTAGGCCTTGAAAATGCCGAAAACCCGACCGATCTCGCGGGGGGGAATCCCGAGGCCGGAGCAGGCTCCGGAGGTGGTGGTATTGGAACTGGTGACAAAGGGGTAGCTCCCAAACTCGATGTCGAGCAGGGTACCTTGGGCCCCTTCGGCCAGGATGTTTTTGCCGGCGCGCAGCGCCTCGTGGAGGTAGGCTTCGCCATTGACGAGCTTCAGGCTCCGCAGGAAGGCAACGGCCTCCAGAAACTGTGGCTCGGTTTCGGCGAGGTCGTAGTCAAAGTCGTACAGGCTGTCGAGCATGCCTTTGTGCTTGGCGACAAGGGCCTGATACTTGCTCTCAAACTGATCGCTGATCAGGTCTCCCACCCGCAGGCCATTGCGGCCGGTTTTGTCCATGTAGGTGGGGCCTATGCCCCGAAGGGTGGAGCCGATCTTCTGATCGCCCTTGGCCTTTTCGGAGGCGGCGTCGAGCAGCTTATGTGAGGGCAGGATCAGATGCGCCCGCTGCGAGATCAGCAGGCGGTCGCGAACCTCAATCCCGGCGGCCTCCAGCCCTTCGATTTCCTGGCGCAGGGTGATGGGGTCTATGACGACCCCATTGCCCACCAGGCAGATGGTATCTTGTTGGAAGATGCCCGAGGGGATCAGGTGCAGCACATGCTTGCGGCCTCCGAGGACGATGGTATGGCCCGCATTGGGACCGCCCTGAAAACGTGCGACAATGTCGTAGGCAGGGGCAAAAACGTCTACGACTTTTCCCTTCCCTTCATCGCCCCACTGCAAGCCTAATAATACGTCAACCGGCATAGTTCTGGTATCTTACGGAGATCGAAAATTCTCAAGAGGATGCCCCTTTGGGGTAAAAGGTTGATGGTTAGGTCGATAGACTACTGAGGGCTTCGGCTTCACTACCGTGAATGTGAAATATCGTGTTGAGCTTGGTGATCATCAGCAGGTTTTGGATGTAATCCGAGGGGCCAGCCAGCATGACCTCGCCTCCTACTTTGCGGGCTTTGGTGAGGAGGGTGATGAATACCCCCAGGCCAGAGCTGTTGATGTGCTGGAGCTCGGAGAGATCAAGGATGACGTTGCGGATGCCTTGCTCAAGCTGCTCCATGAAGGACTCAGTGATGTTGATGCCATCGGTCTCGCCGATCAGGTTGCCTTTCAGGTGAAAGGTGCCGGTATGTGCATTATGAGCCTTGAAAGAGAAATCCATGAGAATGCTAGATAAGTTGGGATAGAAATGCGCAGAGCCTAGGCCTCCCGTCCGGATTTGCCGGTGCAGTGAGGATCCTGACAGTGGCCAAAGATGGTAAGGGAATGGTGGCTGACCTCGAAGCCGAGGATCTCACCGATGGTTTTTTCGATTTCGCCTACACGTGGGTCACAAAACTCCATGACCTTGCCGCAATGCGAGCAGATCACATGGTCATGCTGCTTGTAGCCGTAGGATTTTTCGTACAGGGCCTGATTGCTCCCGAACTGATGCCGCCGCACGAGTTCACACTCCACGAGCAAGTCCAGGGTGTTGTATACTGTGGCCCGGCTGACCCGATAATTTTTGTTTTTCATCTGGATGTAGAGAGACTCTACATCGAAATGATCGGACCGGTTATAGATTTCCTCCAGAATGGCAAAGCGTTCTGGGGTTTTGCGTTGTCTTTTTTGGTCAAGGTAGGCGGCGAACATCCGCTTTACCTCCTCGGTGCGCTCCTGTTGTTTGGTAGGGGGGACGTCGGGCATAGGTGTCTACCGCTTAGGCTGGCAAAAGGCCCGTAAAGATAAGAAAAATATCGGCAAGCTTTAGGCCTTTCTCTGGCGCCTGTTGCTGCGCCGCTGCCGGCGATTCCGGCCGCTGTCATCTGCCAGAACCCGTGAGATCGCCCAATAAGCAAAATAGAAGCCACCCGCCAGGAGCACAATCAGAAGAATGGTGCCGATGATATTCATAATCAAAAGCTTAGGGTAAGGAGAACAAAGTTAAAAAGATAGGAAAAAAGGTGGGCCTTACCAAGCTTATTCATAATAAATACCCTATGTGTTGAGCCGGACAGGGGGCATGCTGCCCTTGCCGGTCCCGGCCGAGGCGGGTGGGCTGCTCAGGGGTTAGCTCTGCTTTCCGTCCTGGCTCATGATGTACAGAGCGTGGATGAGGCCAGGGATGTAGCCCAGGATGGTGAGGAGCAGGTTGATGAGGAATTTGCCACTGAGCCCATACCGGAGCAGCACGGCGAGGGGAGGGAGAATGATGGCAAGAATGATTTCAAGAATACCCATGACGTATTTTTTAGTTGTTTTAGGTTGAAAGTGAAAACGAAAGGTCGTTCCAAAGAGGCCCTAATCAGGCTGGAGGTTGGAAAAAGGGCAGCCACCCCCGGAGGAGGTGGCTGCAAGATCTGTAGGTAGACAATCGGCTGATGATTACATCATGCCGGGCATGCCGCCGGACATACCACCACCGGCAGAGGCGCTTTCTTCTTCGGGCTCGTCGGTGATGACGCACTCGGTCGTCAGCAGGAGGCTGGCGA
>RFHL01000884.1 GCA_003696875.1 Bacteroidota bacterium
CCTGAAGCACGCATACTTCGCCATCCCAGAGGGGATTGCTCTCCAGGAGACGGCGTAACTCCTGCCGCAAGGCCTCTACGGGTACGTGGAAATCGGTGTAAAGAAACACGCTACCAACAATGTCGGCCGAGGTGCGGGTCCAGTTCTGGAAGGGCTTCTCGACGAAGTAGGTGATGGGCAGCACCAGTCGCCGCTTGTCCCAGATGCGGACGACGACGTAGGTGAGGGTGATCTCCTCGATGCGGCCCCACTCCCCCTCGACGATGACGACATCGTCGATGCGCACGGGCTGGGTAAAGGCAATTTGGAAACCGGCCAACAGGTTGGCGATAAACTTCTGGGCGGCAAAGCCGATGATAATACTGGCTACCCCGGCGGAGGCGAGGAGGGTGTTGCCCAACTCGCGGGCGACCTCGAAGCGGGTGAGGACGGCGGCCCCGATGAGGATGAAGATCACGACGCTGCCCAGGCGCTTGAGGAACTGGGTCTGGGTGCGCACTTTGCGCGCAGAGAGGTTGTCACTGTCTTCCAGGTCAAAGCGTCCCTGCACGTAGTCCTGCGCGATGTCGAGCAGGCGGATGAGGAGCCAGCCCAGGGAAAGAAGCCCCAAAACCTGGACGGTCAGGAAGGTCTCGGCTCCGGGGGAGGTTTGGGCTTCGAGGGCGGTAAATGGCAGGCTGAGGTGAAAGGCCAGCAAGGGCAGGAAGAGGCCCAGCGGGCGGTACAGGTGTCCGGGGGCGGTGGCAGGCAAAAAACGCGGATGGTTGCGCAGGTAGAGGCGCAGGCTGCGCAGCAGGAGGCTGCGGGCCAGCAGTCCAATAAGGAGGCTGATGAGGGCGGCCAGCCCCAGGCTTACCCAAAGCTGGGCCAGGGGCGAGAGTTGCAAGAAAAATTCTTTCATAGGTGGACTTGCTGATGCGATTTCTGTCTTCCTAACCACGGTGTGGCAAAAATCGTTCGCAAAAAGGCGGATATGTGCACGGGGGATATTTTTCTGCCTGGCCAGAGGGCGGCACATTTTCGTATCTTTGGACCCTCTACTTCTGGTACCGCCCGAGGGCGGATGGCTCCGAGACCTATGCGAAAATCCCTGCTCCTGCTCGTCGTTCTGCTGTTCGCCGGCCTGAGGCCGGCCCCTGCCCAGGTGCAAACGCTCCTTCAGGGCGAATGGCGTTCCTACCTGAGTCACAACCGCACCATCGCGGGCGTGGAGAAGGATGGCCTGATCTATACCATCACCACGGGGGGCCTTTTCTCCTACGACCCCCAAACGACGGAAATCCGCACCTTCTCGACCATCGAGGGGATGAGTGGCATCACGCCCAGTACCATCTATCACGCCCGGGAATACGGGGCGGTATTCATCGGGTACAGCGATGGCATGATCGACTACTTTACCGATCCCTCGCAGTTTCAGTACCTGAGCGACATCCAGCGCAACACCTTCTATACCGACAAGCGCATCAATGCCTTTGCCGCCGATGGCCGCTACCTCTATGTCGGGACCAATTTTGGCCTGGTGATCTATGACCTGGAGACGGGGCTGCCCGACACGGATATCTCCCAGTTTGGGGACAATGCCAGCCGCCTGCCGGTGAGCTCGGTGGCACTCTATGAAGGTGAAGTCTACGTGGTGCTGCAGGGGGTGGGCCTCTTTCGGGCCCCGGCCGACTTTCCCAACCTCAAGGACCCTGCCGTATGGTTGCAGGAGGACAGCGATACCGGCCTGCCCGAAGACCAGCAAGTCCTGGAGATCGGAGCCCGGGGCAGTCAGCTTTTTGCCCGCACCAACAGCACCGTTCTGGTCAAGGAAAATGGCTTCTGGACGGTCTATGCGCCGCTGGATGAGCCCTGGAACAAGCTGATCGTGAGCGATCAGGGGGTGGGAGGTACCCGCATTGACAAGGTGGCCATCGTCAACCGCTTTGACCTGAAGTATACCTTTTTCATCCAGGCCAATGCCCTCGACGCCGTGCCCTACGGCGAGTCGGAATTTTACGTGGCCACCCGCTTTCGGGGACTCATCCAGTTTGACGAGTGGGTGCTCACCAACATCCGACCGGCCGGCCCCCCCAGCAATGACTGCGTGCGGGTGGCAGCCGGTAACGGGGAGGTCTATGTCGCCCCCAAGGGCTACAACCAGATCTATGGTCCGGATGTCAATGCCTTGGGAGTCTTCTACTTTCAGACCCGCAACGGGACCTGGACCAACCTGGACAGCGTAAACGGCCGCCTGCCGCGGGAGGTCGCCACGGGCTTTGCCCGGGTACACTACGACGACGAGAGTCGCACCGCCTATCTCGGTTCCTGGGGGAGGGGGCTGGTGGAGGTGCGGGAGGGAGAATTGCTCGACTTTTATACCTGCGAAAAGGACGGGCTGCCCACCATCAACCAGATATGTACCCCGAGCAATCTGGAAAACACCCGCGTGAGCGGCATCGACTTTGATCCCTACGGCAACCTCTGGTTGAGCTTTGACTTTGCCCGGCCACCGCTCGTGGCCCGCAGCCCGGGCGGCGACTGGACCCAGGTCCCGGACAGCCGCTTCCCGCAGGGGCACCACATCGTGGACATGATCGTGGATGACTACGGCTCGGTCTGGATGATCAACCTCAGCCAGGGCATCCTCGTCTACACCCATAACAATACCCCCGACCGCCTCGACGACGGGCAGATGCTCAACCTGCGCACCGGTCTCAATCAGGGCGGCCTGCCCACCAATGACGTCTATGCCCTTGCCCGCGACCGCGATGGCTTCATCTGGGTGGGTACCGGCCGGGGCGTCTGGGTCTACTACGACCCTTTTAGCATCGGGCAGGGTAGCATCGTGGATGCCAGTGCGCCGGTCTATGAGCGCAACGAGCTCCTGGAAAATACCGTGGTCACCAGCATTGCCGTCGATGGCGGCAACCGCAAGTGGATCGGTACCGAAGATGGGCTTTTCCTCGTGTCGGAAAATGGCGATGCCGTCATCCATCAGTTTACAGTAGAAAACAGCCCCCTGCTCTCCAACCGCATCAATGATGTGGGGATTGACCAGCAGACCGGTGAGGTCTTTGTGGCGACCGATCGGGGCCTGATCTCCTTTCAGGGTGATGCCACTGAGGACAACGGCAACTGTGGCGACGTTTTTGTGTTCCCCAACCCGGTCTTTACCGACCGGCATGAGGCGGTAACGATCCGCGGCTCCCTGCGGGGGGCCAAGGTGCGGGTGACTACGGTCTCAGGCCTGCTGGTACGGGAGTTGGACGCGCAGGGCGGCACCGCCGTCTGGGACGGCCGCGATGTGCAGGGGCGAAAGGTACGCTCGGGCATCTACCTGGCCCTCATCACCGATGACAATGGGGAGGAAACCTGCATCGGCAAGTTTTCGCTGATCGCGCGCTAGCCCTTTTTACCCTTCTGCTTGCCGGCGCGCTACCTGTTTTTCATAAAACTGGAGCAGGCCCCCCACGAGGCGGTCATTGTCAAAGCGCTGCTGGATAAATTCGGCGGCACGGGTGCCAATGGTTTCGCAGAGGTTGCGGTGCTCGATGAGCGCCGAGAGGCGCTCGGCAAAGTCGCGGGGGGTGTCGGCGAGAAAGATGTTGTCGCCATGTCGCACGCCGATGCCTTCGGCGGCGAGCGTGGTGGCAACGATGGCCTTGCCGTAGGCCATGCCTTCGACCACCTTGATCCGGATGCCACTCCCTGAGAAGATGGGTGCCACCATTACGGCCTTGGATTTGAGGAAAGCGGCGGCATCGGGCACCTCGCCCAGGGGCTTGATGTTGTGCCTGGTCAGCCCCTGCATGCGCAGGGGCATGTTGCGGCCGGCGAGGTAGAAGGGCACCTCGGGGTGCCGGGCGTGCACCTTGGGCCAGACTTCTTTCAGAAACCAGTCGATGCCTTCGCGGTTGGGTTCCCAATCAAGGGCGCCGATATAACCGACCGAAGGATATTCGACTTCGACGGGGCGGGTATCGAGGCCGGGCAGGTCCATGCCCGAGGGGCATACGTAGCTGGCACCCCGGGCCCCGAGTTTTTTGAGGGCGGCATCGTCCCGTCCGGAGATGGGGACCACCACGTCATAGCCTGCGCCGGCGAGCTGCTTTTGCTCGAAAGCGCGCATCCGGTAGGCCGTCTCGGCAAAGAGGTAGCGCTTGAGGGGATTGCCCTCATTGTCGGCGCGGCGCTCCCAAATTTCGTGCTCAATGTTGTGGGCCCGGAAAGCGATCAGGGCCCGGGGGGCATGGGCCCGGATGGCCTGGCTGTAGTTGAGCATGAAGAGGGTCTCCAACTGCACCAGGTCGTAGGCGCCGTTTTCGAGCTGTAGCAGGCGGATGAGCTCCTCCTCAAACAGCCGGGACCGGAAGCGCACCGCGTGGTAGGATTGGCGGGAGAAGAGGAAATTGGTGAGCACATCAAGCAAGCGTACCCGGGTGTCGACGTCCACGAGGTGAAAGTCGGCCATGTACTCGTAGCGGGCGGGCAAGTCGCGCAGGTCAGCCTGATGCTTGGGGGTGTTCATGGCGAGGACGGTCACCCGGTGGCCGGCCTTATGAAAGCCCTGTAGCATGTTGAGCATGGCGATGGCCCCGCCGTCGACGGGGGGCCAGGGACTCTTGGAGCAGACCATGAGAATACGCATAGGGCAAAAATGCAGCCTCCCGGCTTTATTTCCAATCGGGCCGCAGGAGCGGCCCGGATGCGGGCGTACCCTAAGGCCCTGACGATCAGGATCCCCCAAATCGGCCAGATTTTTGCGTATATTTGTCCCCCAGGCCTGGCGGTGCCAGGTCCCGGGATCAGTCTGGCGGGTTTTCTGATGCGCAGACCGATCCTGTTTTCGCCCAACGCTCCCCTATGGCTTTTCTCGAAGGATATCTCACCGGTTTAGGCCTGGCCCTGATCCTCTCCTTCGGACCGGTGTTTTTTACGCTCCTACATGGAAGCCTGGAGTATGGCTTCCGCTCGGGCCTTGCCGTAGCACTGGGTATCTTTTTGGGCGATGCGACTTGTCTGATCCTGCTGATGGCCTTTGGGGTGTCGGATATTGTCACCGACCCTGAATACCAGGTGTACCTGGGTGTAGGCGGGGCAGTGGTCCTCATTTTCCTGGGAGTTCGCTATCTGACCAAGCCCTACTTGGGCGATGAGGAAGACAAGGCTCCCCACCTCAAGCGGGGACATTACTTCTCTTTTGCCCTTAAGGGTTTCCTGGTCAACTTCATCAATCCCTTCGTCTTTGTGGTCTGGCTGGGCATCATGGGCCTGGCCGGCGCGCGCTACCTGCCGGGGCAGGGGATGTCGCTTTTCCTGATCGGGACCCTGGCTGCGATCCTCTCCACCGATGTACTCAAGGCGCTCTTTGCCCACCGCATCAAACCCCTACTCAAGCCGCACTGGATCACCCTTACATTCCGGGGGATCGGCATTGCCCTGATCCTCTTTGGCGTTCGCATCCTCTATGCGGTCTTTTTTACTGGCTTCACGGGGGTAGACCCGCACTGGTCTCTTGTCCAACATTTGCCTTGATCACCTATGCCCACTGCCCGCTACAGCCTTGCCTGGCTGCTGGACGCCCGCGCCCGGGGGGCGAGCTTTAAGTATCTGCCCTTCTGGGGCCCTGAGCCCAAGGCCGGCGGGCAGCTGGGGGCCAGCTGCCTGAGCCAGTGGTGGGCGGGCCACCCTTTCATTGTCGCCGGCATCACGTATCCGACGGCTGAGTATTGGATGATGGCGGGCAAAGCCCGCTATTTTGGGGACCAGGCGACCCTTGAGGCCATCCTCGCCGCGTCCAGCGCGGGGGCGGCCAAGGCCCTGGGTCGACAGGTGCAGCCCTTTGACCATGCCGCCTGGGAAGGCGTGCGGGTCAGCATCGTACGCACCGGGAACGGGTACAAGTTTGGGCAGCATCCCGAGCTGGCCGCCTTTCTACGCCAGACCGGGGATCGGGTGCTGGTCGAGGCCAGCCCGGTGGACCGGATCTGGGGGGGGGCTGGCAGCGGATGACGACCGCCTGAGTCAGCCTGAGGCCTGGCCAGGCCTCAACCTGCTGGGCTTTGCGCTGATGGACGTACGGGCGCACCTGCGCTAGCGCCGTCTAAAGGCGTTGCCGAGGCTAAAGCCACCGACAACGGCAAAGCCCGCCAGCTGCATGATCAGGAAGGGGACGATGCTGAAATCGCGGAAGTGAAAGGTCAGATAGATGCCGAAGGCGAAGTACAGCACCATGAGGAGCTCGCCGATCACGGTCGGCTCCAGTTTAATTTTCAGATAATCCCGGGCCTGGCTGATGGAGTCCTTGCGGCTGCGCAGGTTGAACTTGGGGGTACGCACAAAGGGCGTCTTTTTGCCCATATATCCCTGGATGACAGCCACGCTATTGTGCAGCGACAGGCCCATCGAGAGAGAGAGGAAGGGCACGTAGTGCAGCAAAAAGCGCCGCAGGGCTGCGGGAAAGTCTTTTTCCCGGCGGGTGAAGGTGCTCACATAGAGGAGTCCCAGGACGATGAAGCTACCCAACAGGGCCGTTACCGGCACGGCGAGGAAATCGGTCTGACCCTGATAGACGGCGTGTTTGAGATAAAGCATCGGCACGCTGGAGGCGCCGAGGAGCAGCACCAGGACAAAAACCGAACTGCTGAGGAGGTGCATGGTGCCATGCAGCTTGCGCAGCAGGGGCGCGTCGGAGCGCCAGACGTTGCCGAGCATCTTGCGGGCCACCTCGGCTCCACCCTTCATCCAGCGGTATTGCTGGGACTTAATGGCAGGCATGGCTGCGGGCAGCTCGGCCGGGGCGCCGATTTCGTCTACATAGCGGAAGCGCCAGCCCCGGATCTGGGCACGGTAGCTCAGATCGAGGTCTTCGGTCAGGGTGTCGGCTTCCCAGCCGCCAGCGTCGTAGATGGCTTTTTTGCGCCATACGCCCGCGGTGCCATTGAAATTGAGGTAATAGCCCCCGATGGCGCGGCTAAACTGCTCAATGGTGAAG
>RFHL01000885.1 GCA_003696875.1 Bacteroidota bacterium
GAAACCGGCTTAGGAGTGCCGCAGGCGAGCAGGAGGAGGGGGAAAAGCAGGGACAAACGAGACATAGTCGAGCGGGATGTTTGGGACCAAGGAGACACCCATTAAGCAAAGATACAAGTTCAGAGGAAGCGACATTCGAGCCTATCTTGAATGAGGAGCCATCAAGCGGTATATTGGAAGGGAGCCCTTTCTGCTCTTAAAGAAAGCCAACATACTTCCGATTCTCATGGCAAATAACAAGATGCTCATAGACGAGCGCCAGGCCGACCTCGGCCAGTTTTGGGTCGGCCGGCTCCTGCCGCACCGGCAAAAGCGGCAGGTGGGCCCCTTTACCTTTATCGACCACATGGGGCCAGCAGAGATTGGGGAGGGCAGGTATATAGATGTGGACCAACATCCCCACATCGGGCTGAGCACCCTTACCTATCTTTTTGAGGGGGAAATCGAGCATCGGGACAGCCTGGGTACAGTGCAGCGCATCGGGCCGGGGGATGTGGGCTTCATGACCGCCGGGCGGGCGGTAACCCATACCGAGCGTACCCCCGCCGACCGGCGGGGAAGAGGACGATTCTCCCTGCACGGCTATCAGATCTGGGTGGCCCTGCCGCCGGATCTGACCGAGATGGAGCCACGGTTTGACTATGTGCCGCGCGAGGAGGTGCCTAACTGGGAGGAAGGACCTTTGCGCTTCCGTCTGCCGGCGGGGGAGGCCTTTGGCCGGCGGGCACCCCTGCAGGGCTTTTCGCCCCTTTTCATGGTCGACATCCAGACCCGTGCTGACCATCACCTGCCCCTGGGCGGGCAGCTCCGGGGAGAGGTGGCCTTTGTCATTGTCAAGGGGGCCATCATCGACCAGGGGCAGCGGGTGACCGCCGGGCAGATGCTGATCAGCAAGACCGATGACGCCTGCTCGATCCAGCTGGAAGCGGGAACCCAGGTGTTGCTCTTCGGCGGGGAGCCGCTGCCTGCGGCGCCGCGTCTCCTGTGGAATTTCGTGGCCTACAGCAAAGAGCGCCTGGCCCAGGCCAAGGCCGATTGGCAGGCGAAGGCCTTTCCGAAGGTGCCGGGGGATGAGACCTATATTGATTTTCCGGGGGGATGAATGGGCTATATCGTGGGGCAGTCGCCAAAGGAAGCAGAAATCAGGATAAACATCTTCCCTCCAGATCCTTTCGCAAGAAAAACTTGTCCCCACGTCGAAAAATGCGTATATTGAAGAACCGGTGCCCTTCAAGTATTCTGCATGCGCACATGCAGTGCCTTTCGGGGCACTTTTTTTCCTGGCTCTCTGTATCTTCTGCCCGCTCGCGGCCACCTTTGCCTGGCCTACCGATTCGCCCCAGACAGGGGGATGTTGTACGTACGCGCTCGCTCTACCCGCCGGACACAGAAGGACACATGAACGCTGACAAACTTTCCAAAATCACCCGCATTGCGAATTCTGCCATCAAGCAGGAGGAAAATCTGCGTGGGGAAGGCCTCTTCACCCCGGAGCTCCTCCAGTCGACCGTCAACCTGATGCTGCGCAGCATCAAGTGTGGCCGCCGCCCCCGACCGGGCGGCAGTTACTTCATTGATTTGGGTTAGCCCCAAAAGCCTGTAGCTTTGAAGCCGGAGCCGGAGTCATCTCCCGCTCCGGCTTTGTCATGGTTTTCATGCCCCTGATTATGCGTGTCCTGCTGCTTTCTGGCTTCCTGCTTGTCCTGGCGAGTTGCCAGCCTCCCGAACTGGCTCCCGGTCCGGCGGGGCAGATCGAAGCCGCTGCCCGCCCCTATCTGGCGGCGGGTACGCTGACCGGTCTCTCCGTTGGCCTGATCCGGGGAGACACGATCACCCACTGGCACGGAGGCGTGGTTGAGGCAGGAGGCGGGCAGGCCCCCGGTGACAGCACCATCTACGGGCTGGCCGGCTTCACGCAGGTATACACCGCCGCCCTGATGGCCGACCTGAGTCTGAGCGGTGAGGTAAATCCCGAAGCCGAGCTATCGGCCTACCTGCCCTGGGCCCTGCCCGAGGGGCTCACCCTCGCCCATCTGGCTACCCACACCGGCGGCCTGGCCGCCGAGGTGGC
>RFHL01000886.1 GCA_003696875.1 Bacteroidota bacterium
AAACTCGCCAATAGCCCCATAGGCATAGTGATTGAACGAGTTCATGCCCACATTCTGAAAGCTGCCGTCGGGCCGGATGCCGTCCCAGCGCTCCCAGATGGTGGTGGCACCCTGCGTGACGGGGTACAGCCAGGAGGGATAGTCCTTGCGCAGCATGAGCTCGTAAGCCAGATCCAGGTAGCCATAGTCGGCCAGCACATGGCACAGCAGGGGCGTCCCCAAAAATCCTGTGGTCAGGTGACCATAGCTGCGGACATTGTCGGCGAGGCGGGCGGCGGCGGCCGCGCGGCGATCCTCGGGCAAGAGGCCAAAGCTCAGCGCCAGCACATAGGCGGTCTGAGTCGAGGATACCAGCCGTCCACTGGGCGTAACATACTCCCGGCGAAAGGCCGCCACCACCGCCTCATGCAGGCGGGCCCATTCCTGCGCCTCGGCCTCCTTACCCAGTACCTCGGCAGTCCGCCGCAGCAAGTCCACCGAATGGGCAAAAAAGGCCTGGGCGATCAGGTACTTGTCGGTGACGGCCGAGCGGCCGTCGTTGTCGTCGTCCGGCCGGTAAAACAGCCAATCGCCGAAGTGGAACCCGGTATCCCAGACGTAATCATCCCTGGCCTGATCTCGCATGTAGCCCACCCAAGCCTTCATGCTGGGGTATTGTCGCTCTAGCAGGGCCCGATCGCCATAGCGCACATAGAGATCCCAGGGAATGATGGTCGCCGCATCGGCCCAGCCGGTAGAAGCGCTTTGCTCGTCGTTGAGGACGGTGGGTATCACCCAGGGCACACGCCCATCATCCAACTGATCCAAGGCCAGGTCGCCCAGCCATTTGTCAAAAAAGCTGATCACTTCCATGTTGAAGGCTGCGGTGCGGTTAAAGGCCTGGGCATCGCCCGTCCAGCCAAGGCGCTCGTCCCGCTGGGGGCAGTCGGTGGGCACGTCGAGGAAGTTGCCCCGCTGGCCCCATTGGATGTTGTGCTGCAACTGATTGATCAGGGAATCGGAGCAGATAAAGTCCCCTGTTATCGCCATGTCTGAGTAGAGGACCAGGGCATCCAGCGCGATGTTTTCGACCGGAATACCCACTACCTTCACGTATCGAAAGCCCATGAAGGTGAAATGAGGCTGATAGGTCTCCCAATCATCGCTACCCAAAACGTAGGTAACGGTAGCCTCGGCCGAACGCAGGTTGTCGGTATAAAAATTGCCATCCTGGTCCAGGACCTCGGCATGGTACAGGCGCAGGGTATCTCCGGGCTGTCCCTTGGCCCGGAAGCGCACCACGCCGGTCAGGTTTTGCCCCAGATCAATCACCTGCTCACCCGCCGGGGTGCGAAAGACCTCCACCGGTGACAGGGTATCCATGGCCCGCACAAAGGGCCCCTCCTGTGCCACCACCTCACCGGGATAGGTGTGGCTGACCACGCCGGTCCAGTTCTCCGTGTCGTAGCCCGGCCGGGTCCAGCCGGCCAGGTCCTTGCCTGCATCATATAGCTCACCGTTATAAATATCACTGCGGCGAATGGGCCCCTGATCGCTGGCACGCCAGGATTCATCGCTGCCGATCACGGTTCGGCTGCCGTCGGTGTGGATGACCTCCAGCTGCGCCCGCAGCGCGAGGCGCTCGCCGTAGAAATTGCGGCGGGCCCGGAATCCGATGTACCCCCGATACCAGCCGTCACCCAGGGTGACGCCCAGGGCATTTTCGCCCCGCTGCACCGCCTCGGTCACATCAAAGGTCTGATACTGAACCCGGGATTTGTAGGCCGTCCAGCCAGGGGTAAAAAAAGCATCCCCTACCCGCTCACCATTGATAAAGGCTTCGTATAGGCCCAGGGCACTGATATAGAGGCGGGCCCGGGCCACAGGCTTTTTCAGCTCGAATCCCCGCCGCAGATAGGCGGCGGGCGGCGAATCCTCGGTCCGCGGTGTCCAGTCCGGGCTGATCCAGCCGGCGGTCCAGCCGGCTTCACCCAGGCCCATCTCCCAGTGGGCGTAGGCACTCCAGTCGGAGCGGGCACCCGCGGCATCCCAGATGCGTACCCGCCAGCGATAGGCCGTCTTGGCCTTTAGGGCCGGGCCACCATAAGCGACCAGGTGTGACTGGCTGGAGGAGACCTTGCCGGTCTCCCAAACCGCCTGCCAGCGGTCCCGCTGCGGGCTGACCTGGGCCTGTACTTCGATTTCGTAAGCAGTTTGGCTAAGGTTGTGGCCTGGTCCCTGCAATTTCCAGGAAAAACGCGGAGCCTGCACCTCCGTACCTAAGGGGGCTGTACGATGCTCATGGCGCAAGTCGTAGACCGAGAGCGATTGGCTCCAGAGCGCTGTGGGCAGCAGACACAGCAAAAGCAAGCTACATAGTCCTTTCATAGGTTTGAATTAGGCGTGGTAGGCAGCAAGGGCCACATGAGACGTCTCACATAGACCGCTCGCAGCGGTCTTTCCCAAACCTATCCATTTTTCTACAAAATCTAAACCGCTCCCTCCTGCCTCAACCCCCGGCTTTCCTTTGCCGTACTATACAGGAGCATCCGCCTTTTTTACCCCTCATTGCTTTTTTCACCCCACCTCATCCCGGTGGGTACACCTCAATTATTCTCCCATGTCACAACCTTCCCTCACCCATCAACTCCTGCTTGACAACGCCTACTTCCTGAGTAAGGACCAACAGGCAAGCCCCTCTCATTACCTGTATTTGTCTTTTCAGGCCGCTACCGCCCCTCAGAACAAGGACCGCCTGCCGCTCAACCTCTCGCTCGTCCTGGATCGCAGCGGGTCCATGTCTTCTGAAGACAAGCTCGGTTTTGTCAAACAAGCGGCAAGCTTTGTGGCGCGCAACCTCCTCCCCACGGACCACCTCTCGGTGGTCCAGTATGACAGCGAGGTACAGACCCTTTTTCCTCAAACGGCCCTGCAATCGTCTCAAAATCTTCTGAAACGGATCCAGTCGATTCAACCTGGGGGGATGACCAATCTGAGCGGCGGCATGCTAGAGGGTTACCGGCAGGTCAGCCAAACAGAGACCCGCCAGAACATGGTCAACCGGGTGCTGCTCCTTTCCGATGGACTTGCCAACCAGGGCATCACGGACCCCGCCAAGCTCAAGGAGATTGCCCGGCGAAGGGCCGCCGAAGAGCGGGTTTCGCTCTCCACCTTCGGGGTTGGCAGCCACTTCAGCGAGGAATTGATGATGCAGCTGGCCGAATATGGGAATGGTACCTATTACTTCATCGGCAGCCCAGATGACATCCCTACCATTTTTGCGGCGGAGCTGAAGGACCTGCTTGCCGTCGTGGCCCAAAACCTGACCGTCGAACTCCACTACCCGGCCACCCAGGTGGCCTTTGTGCAGGCTGAAGGCCTGCCCCACCAGCACCAGCCAGGGCAGCTGACCTTCTCGCTAGGGGACATTTTCTCCGCGGAGGAAAAAGCCAGCCTGATGCAGTTTCGTCGCCTCGCAGAGGCCCCCGTCGGGCCGGTTTCCTTCCGACTCGTCTACCGCTTTCAAGATGTGCTGGACCTGCCCGTGAGCCGGGAATCGGAAAGCAGCATCCTGCTGCAACCCACTGAAGACGCCACCCTCTATGCCCGCAGCCAGCAGCCTCGGGTGCTGGAGCAGGTCGCGGTCTTTGAAGCCAACCGCCGCTATGCCCGCGGCGTGAAACTCGCCCAAAGGCGACGCTTTGCCGAGGCCCGGGAATTGGTCACGGACTTGCTGAGCTATCTCGACCACCAACGCAAGGTTTTTCCCGAATCGGCCGAGCTCGAGGCCCTCTACCCGCAGGTGAAGCAGTTGATGGAAGAACTCAAGACCATGGAAAGCTGGGATGCCGAGGCCATGGAGATGAGCCATAAGCACCACAGCGCGAGCGCCTACTATGCTCGCTCCAAAAAGGCCGAGAGTAAGTCGGGTATGCGACGTATGCAATACATGAAGGAGATGGAGCGCGGCAGCCGGAATAAAGAGGAATAGAGCTGGAAAAAAAATCCTGATCCTCGGGGGTTCACCAATCCTTTAGCTACGAACAAGCCGCCCCGATGGGGGCGGCTTGTGTCATTTCTTCGCCAGCGTCGCGACCGCCGCCCGGGCACAGGCCTCCCCATCCAGGGCCGCCGACATGATGCCGCCGGCATAGCCGGCGCCTTCCCCGCAGGGAAAAAGGCCCGCTACCCGCGGGTGCTGCCGGCTGAGCCGGTCGCGTGGAATCCGCACCGGAGAAGACGTGCGCGACTCTACGCCCAGCACCACGGCTTCCTCGGTCAGGTAGCCCTTCATCATCCGGCCAAACTGCCGGAAGCCCTGCTGCATGCGGCGATAGATAAAATCCGGTAACACTTCACCCAATTCCACCGAACGGATGCCAGGCAAATAGGACGTACCCGGCAGATCGGTCGAGAGTCGACCTTTCACAAAATCCGTCAGACGCTGGGCCGGCGCCACCTGCCTGCCGCCGCCGGCGGCAAAGGCCTGCTGCTCAACCCGGGATTGGAAATCCATGGCTGCCAGAGGATTGGCCTCCACCCCGGGAAAGTCACTCAGCTGTAACTCCACCACCATGCCACTATTGGCGTAGGGCGAATTGCGTTTGGAAGGGGACCAGCCATTGACAACCACCTCGCCCTCGGCGGTGGCCGCCGGACAGATGATGCCACCTGGGCACATACAAAAAGAGTACACGCCCCGCTCCTCCACCTGCCGCACCAGGCTGTAAGCCGCCGCTGGCAGATTGGGGTGGCGCTCGGTGCCACAGTGGTACTGGATCTGATCAATCAGCGCCTGCGGATGCTCCACTCGCAGGCCAAGCGCAAAGGGTTTTGCCTCAATGGCGATGCCCGTCTCGTAGAGCAGGCGAAACACATCCCGGGCCGAATGGCCCGTCGCGAGAATCAGGGCCTGTACCGGCAACCAGGTATCTCCCCGGATTTGCAGGGCTTTCAGGACCCCGGCTTCCACCCGGAGCCCCGTCAGGCGGGTCTGGAAGTGGATCTCGCCACCGCAGGCAAGGATATAGGCCCGCATCTGCTCGATGATCTTGGGCAACTTGTTGGTGCCGATATGCGGATGCGCATCAACCAGAATATCGGGGGTCGCCCCAAACTGCACCAGGGTCTCCAGCGCGCGGCGGGTATCGCCCCGCTTGGTGGAGCGGGTGTAAAGCTTGCCGTCGGAGAAGGTCCCAGCCCCCCCTTCGCCAAAGCAATAGTTGCTGTCGGGATCGACGCGGCCTTCGCGGGTGATCGCCGCGAGATCGCGGCGACGGGGACGCACGGCCTTGCCCCGATCAATGAGAACAGGCTTATAACCCAACTGGATCAATTCCAGCGCAGCAAAGAGGCCGCCCGGTCCCATACCCACGATGTGCACCTCCGGTGCAGAAGCGACATTGGGCGCATCGCGTTCAGCAGCGAGGGGACCTTCGGGCCGGGGGCTGTCCCAGACCTCAAGCCGCAGCACAAAATGCGGCCGCCTGCGCCGGCGGGCGTCAATGGAGCGCCGCAGGATCTGCCAGGCCACCACTTCCCGGGGCGAACAGCCCAGGGCCTGGGCCGCCGCCTGCCGGATGGCCTCCGGCTGATCCAGTTGCTCCGGCGGCAGGTTTATGGTGCAGGTTTGGGACATCTTACCCGTTATGTGTTTGCGTGGAGCGTGGTGCGTTTAGGCCGATTCTGGTCCCATCTCACCTCTCGCCTTCCTGAGCGCAGCGAGGTCCCGCTTGCGGGATCGCTTCTCGACTCTATTTCAAAAATACCCTTGCTTTTTGCGGTCTTCCATCGCGGAGTCGGAGCGCTTGTCGTCGGCGCGGCCGCCGCGTTCGGTCACCCGAGAAGCCGCCACCTCGGCGATAATATCCTCAATATGAGCCGCCTCGGACCGGAAGGCCCCGGTACAGGTGGCATCGCCGATGGTGCGAAAGCGGACGGTTTCTTCGGCATAGGTTTCGCCCTCCATCAGGGTGATAAAGGGTGACTCCGCCAGCAAGACGCCATCACGCTCCACCACTTTGCGACGGTGCGAAAAGTACAGGCCGGGCAGAGGCACCCGCTCTTCCTTCAGGTACATCCACACGTCGAGTTCGGTCCAGTTGGAGAGTGGGAAAACGCGAAAATGCTCGCCCGGATGCTTGAACCCGTTGAAGAGGTCCCACAGTTCGGGGCGCTGGTTTTTGGGGTCCCATTGGCCAAAGTCGTCTCGATGCGAGAAAAAGCGCTCTTTGGCACGGGCCTTCTCCTCGTCGCGGCGGCCGCCACCGAGGGCGGCGTCGAATTTGTGCGTCTCAATGGCATCCATGAGCGTAACGCTCTGAAGGGCATTCCGGCTGGGATTGGGGCCTTTTTCTTCGACTGCCAGGCCCTTGTCGATGCTTTCCTGTACCGAAGCCACGATCAGACGGGCACCCATCTTTTCGATGAATTTGTCCCGGTAGGCCAGGGTTTCGGGAAAATTGTGGCCCGTATCGACGTGCATGAAGGGAAAGGGAATGGGCGCTGGCCAGAAGGCCTTGCGCGCCACCCAGGCAAGGGTGATCGAGTCCTTGCCGCCGGAAAACAGCAGTACCGGCCGCGCAAACTGCGCGGCGGTTTCCCGCATGAGGTAGATGGCTTCGGATTCGAGCTGCCGGATATGAGAGAGGCGATAGTCCATAGGAATCGATTGGGGCCTTCAGGCGTAGAATGGGCGAAAATAGAGAATTCTGCGACAAGAGTGAAAAGGCCCAACCGGCGCCCCGACACAAATCAACGCATTTCCCTTCCTGGGCTCCTGCCCGGCGGAAAGGCCGGCCGAAAAGCGGCTGGCATCCTGGCCTAATCTTGCTTTACCAGCCTACACTTTACACGATATTGAAGCAAATCTTACATCCCAGCCGGGACGCGCTTTACAGCTATTTGATTTATTGTGTTTATTTGCCCAACCCAAACACCCCAATCTATCCTGCCGGTATTTATGATTCCTTACGCCTTTCGCTACCAACCCGGTTTGGACCTTGCCCCCATCCTGCGACGTATGGAAGCCCAAGGAGAGGGCTTTCTCGCCGTGATTGATGCAGATGACCTCCTCATGGGCACCATCACCGACCGGGAAATCCGGCGCGGCATCCTGCAGGGGCAATCCCACATCGAGGACCTGATCAATCCCTGGTCGTATCGGATTTCGATCGAGGATTTGCCTCAGGCTCAGCCCGAAACCGACGGTCAACTCGTGCCGGTGGTGGACCAGGCGGGCCGCCTGCGGGAAGTCATACGCCTGGCCCGGCAGGCTTCCCTGCCGCCTCAGCAACCCCAATCGGTCTACATCATGGCCGGCGGCCTGGGCCGCCGCCTGGGGGAGTTGACCCGCCACATCCCCAAGCCTATGCTCCCTCTGGGACATAAGCCGGTCCTCCACTACATCATCGATGCCTTTGTCGAGCATGGTTTCCGGCAGATCACCCTCTGCGTGAATTACAAAGCCAGCGTCATCCGCGAATATTTTGGCGACGGGCATCGCTTCGGGGCCGAGATCCGCTATCTGGAGGAACAACATCCCCTCGGCACCGCTGGTCCGCTGAGCCTGATCGATCAGCCTCCCAAAGGTAGCTTTTTTGTGATGAACGGGGACCTGCTGACCACCCTCAACTTTGAGAGCCTGCTGCATTTTCACGAAGAAAAAGAGGCCGCCGGCACGATGTGTATCCACGAATACAACCAGCAACTCCCTTTTGGGGTGGTCCATACCCGCAATTCCCGCATTCTGGGGATAGAGGAAAAACCCTACCACAAGTACTTTATCAATGCCGGTATCTATGTGCTGGAACCACAGGTCCTGGCGCTGCTGAAGCCCGGCGAGCCCCTGGATATGCCCGCCCTCTTTGAACGTATGGTGCAGGCCGACCTGCCTACACATGCCTATACCATCAATGAATTCTGGCAGGACATCGGTCATGCCGAGGATTATGAGGCCGCCCGGCGCCTGTTTGATTGGCAAAGTTCGTAGTTCGGGGTTCGTGGTTCCGCAAAATAGAAATATAGAACCCTTCTCAAACGCTCTCCAGGTATGTCCAAACTGATGCTGGTAACCGGAGCGGGTGGCTTCATCGGTAGCCATGTGACTGAGGCGCTGCTGGCTGCCGGGCATCAGGTGCGAGCCCTGGTACCCTATCGCGGCTCTGGCGCCGCTGGTTGGCTGGACCACCTGCCCCGTCCGGCCGAACTGGAAGTCTTCCGGGCCGACATCCGCGACCGTGGCCGGGTCGAAGCCGCCATGCAAGGCGTGGACACCGTCTTTCACCTGGCGGCGCTGATCACCATCCCCTACTCCTATCTAGCCCCGGAGAGCTATCTGGATACCAATGTGCGGGGTACCCTGAATGTATTGGAAGCCGCCCGACGGCTGGAGACATCGCGCGTCCTGATCACCTCCACCTCGGAGGTGTACGGCACCGCCCAATACGTCCCGATGGACGAACAGCATCCCCTCTCGGCCCAATCGCCCTACGCGGCGAGCAAGATCGCGGCCGACCAACTGGCACTCTCCTTTCACGCCAGCTATGGCGTACCCGTGACCCTGGTACGCCCCTTCAATGCATACGGGCCGCGGCAGTCGCCGCGGGCCCTCATCCCCTCCCTGATCCGACAGTTGCTGGCCCAGCCTGAGGCCATTCACCTGGGAAATACCCGGCCGACCCGGGACTTTACCTATGTGACGGATACGGCCGCGGCCTTTCTGGCGATCGCCGCGGAACCGGCGACCATCGGCCAAACTCTGCACGTGGCCTCGGGGCTGGAAATCTCGGTGGGCGAACTGGCCCAGCGGCTCATCGATCGGCTGCATCCGCCGGCCCGGATTGAGATCGAGACCCGCCGGCAACGACCGTCCCAAAGTGAGGTCATGCGCCTGCTGGGCAGCAGTGCACAGCTACAGGCCCTCTGTGGCTGGCAGTCGAAGGTCTCCCTGGCCGAAGGCCTGGACCGCACCATCGCCTGGATGCAGAACCCGGCCCACCGAGCTGTCTTTGGGGCTGATCGTTACCTGCCATGAGTATCTCCCTGCATGCGCCCCTGCTCGGCCCCGAAGAGGCTCAAGCCGTGGCCGAGGCGGTTGCCTCGGGCTGGATTTCCACCGCCGGGCCACAGGTGGCCGCCTTTGAAGCGATGGTCGCGCGCGAAACCGGGGCGGCTCATGCCGTGGCAGTACAATCCGGCACGGCGGCCCTGCACCTGGCCTTGCAGGTGGCAGGCGTACAAGCCGGCGAGCGGGTGCTCATCCCCGCCCTGACCTTTATCGCTCCGGCCAATGCCGTGCGCTACCTGGGCGCGGAGCCGGTCTTTGTCGATGTATCGGCCCGGGACTGGCAGCTGGACCTGGACCTGCTGGAGGCCTACCTGAAGGCTCACTGTCGCCGTAGCAAGCGTGGCTGCCTGGATGCCGATGGCCGCCGTATCGCGGCGGTGGTGGCCGTGCATGTGCTGGGACATGTGGGTGATATGCCGCGGCTGGTCGCGCTTTGCGATCACTGGGGCATACCGCTGATCGAAGATGCGGCGGAGGCGGTGGGCAGCAGGCGTGAGGGCTGGCCGGCCGGCCGCTGGGGCCTGCTCGGCTGCTACTCCTTCAACGGCAACAAGATCCTCACCACCGGGGGCGGGGGCATGGTGCTGACCGATGAGGCCGATCTGGCGGCACAGGTGCGACACCTGAGCACGCAGGCCAAGGCGGGGCCGGGTCCCTACGACCACGATCAGGTGGGCTACAACTACCGCCTGCCGGCCTTATCGGCGGTGCTGGGCCAGGCGCAATGGCTCAAGCTGGCGGATATTCTGGACCGGAAGCGGAAGCTTGCCGCCCGCTACCGGGCGCAGCTGTCCGGGCCGGACTGGTCCTGGCAGTCGGAGGATCCGGACGAGGCCCCCAACTACTGGCTCAATACGGTCTGTCATCCCGACCGGGACCGGCTATGGCAGCGGCTGGAAGCCGCAGGCATCAGCGCCCGGCCGCTCTGGCCGGCCTTGCCACAGCAGGTTCCCTACCGGAGCTGTCGCTATGTGCAGCGGGAAGATGTGGCGGGTCGCCTGGCGGCGACGGGGCTCAGCCTGCCGAGTGGACCGGGCCTAACGGAGGCGGAGCAGGCGGAAGTCGTGAAGAGGTTGAGCGTTGATAGATCGTAGTTGGGGAGAGATTCCCCATCTTTGGTGCCCAGCAAACTACCCCAAGGGACAATTCTATACCAACCATTCGTCGCCTTCCGCGGTACTTACTTTCTTGCCGGCAAGGAAGTAAGTAACGCTCAAAAAATAAAGTCCGCTTTTGGCTTGATCTCTTGCCCGCATACGGCGTCAGAAAAAGCCTCACTTGGCCCGCCAAGCTCGGTTTTTCTTCCTGGTCTGCGCACAAGGTCTCGGCGCAAAATCGGGAAGT
>RFHL01000887.1 GCA_003696875.1 Bacteroidota bacterium
ATTGTCGCCCGCCCACCAGAGGAACCCGATAGCAGGCAGGGAGACGATCAGCATGGGTAACTGCAGGATCCCAAACAGAAGCACGATGACGGCCAGCACGCCGGCCATCGGTATGCCGGAAAACGCAAACCCCACACCGAGCAGCACAGCCTGAATCACGGCCACGCCGATCACGCCGGTCGCCACGGAGCGGATGGTGGCTGTGGTCAGCGTGTGAATCCGGGGACCGTTCTCCCGACCAGCCAGCCGGCTGATAATGCGCTCCATGGCATCGCTTCCGGCCCGACCGTACGCCATCATGATGCCGGCGATGATGAGCGACCCCAGAAGCAGGAGCACCGTGCCCATGGTGGACGTTGCCAGCGCCAGCAGACGGCTGGACAGATCACCCAGTTGCGGTTCCAGTTCTGCACGCAGCCCCGGCATGTCCACTGCGGCCCGGGACCACAGCTCAAACAGCTTCTCCCCCACCAATGGCCACTCCGCCACACCAGGCGGCGGGGGTGGCACGGTGACCGAGTCTGTTGCGACCGCCTGATAGGTGTCATGTATGTAGTCTGCGAACAGCCCCCCGAGCAATATCAGGGGCGCCCCGATCACGATCAGGAGCAACAAAACCAGCAGCGTCGCAGCACGGCCCTCCCGATTGCCAACTCGGGCGGCCATTCGCTGGTGAAGCGGGAAAAGCGCCACAGCGAGGATCAGCGCCCAGAGCAGGATCCCCATGAACGGCGAAAAGATCCTGAAACAGAGCACCACCAGCACGCCGATGATGCCGACGCGGATGAGGACATCCATCAGATCCGATTGGGTGAGTCCGGCGGGACTGCCACCGGATGGTTGATCGCTCATGGTGCCTCCCGGTTGCTGATTTCTGACCCGTGGCCGAAGGTGCGCATCATTCCTGGCGTTGCCAGACCAGCACCTCTCCCGTACCGGTCATGAGTACCGAACCGGGCATGACGCGCAGCCGCCAGGGATCGAGGCGGAGCACGGCAAAAGACTCGGACTCGAAGGATTCCCATCCCGGCACGATACGAGGGTCGTAACCCACCGGTTCCGGCGCCTGGGAGAACAGATTCCAGATCCGCTCCCGAGTGGGTAGATCCAGATGCCAGGCCGCGTCACACTCGGCCACGCAGGTGTCCTGACTCGGTGCCCAGTAGTTGCAGGACAGGTAGGGATGGGCAGCCAGATGCGACCGTTTCAACGGCGTGGGGGCAGTAGCAATCC
>RFHL01000888.1 GCA_003696875.1 Bacteroidota bacterium
AGAAGAGTCCCTGGATACTGCCAGTGAGGTAAGCAGCATCCAGCTATTTTCTAGTACTACTGCGTCATGAATTCTGCATCATGGACGCGCTCAGGCGGTCTGAGGAGTTCAGTGCGTTCATGCGGCCTGAGGAGACCTGACGGGTCATGCCGACAATAGGGACAGCAGCCAAGCTTGTTGATGACCGCCCTGCCAAGCACGATGGCAAAGGTGTTGATGGATGTGGGCTCATGGCGCACGAGCCTCATGGGCAGCTCCTCGGGGTCGATAATCGCCGGGTACGCCAGGCGTCCGGACCGGGATTTCGGGCAGAGCTCCGAGGGGGGAAAACCGCGACCTCTCGGTCACGGCAAAGGCATACACGGCGATGCACAGGCTCCAGTGATGGTGGAACCCCCTCCACCCCCTCCCCTGGTATTTGTCCAGCCCGAAGTTCGTCTTCATCTCCTGGTAATCACGTTCGATTCGCCAGCGCGCCTTCGCGGCCTCCACCAGCCTGGGTAACCCAAGGTCCTCCGTCGACAGCCAGTAGCGAGTCGGCTCAGGCTCACTGGCCGGCCACTCGATCAACAGCCGCTCTTCTTCGTCTTCGGGATGGGTTTCCTCGTACCCGTCCTTTACCCTTACTTTCACAAGGGCAAAGCGCGACTTCAGGGGACCTCCTACGCCTTCACGCCAGCTCACCGGCTGCCACGCTCCTGCAGGAAGCGCCTCTGCCGCCGCCTTCACTGAGAGCAGCTCCTGACCCGGCTCGTACTCGGACCGAGTCGTCTTTGAACCGCTCTCCAGGCTCAGCACCTTCACCGAGGTGCTCTTCTTCACCCCAACCGTGTAGGCCAGGCTCATATCTCTCAAGCCCTGCCGGAATGCCTTCGTGTCCCCATACCCCGCATCCGCGCACACGGGCAAGGCTCCCACTTCCCGCTCATCATCGAGCAGATGAGCCTCCAGAACGTCCAACGCAATCGCCCACTTCGGAGCGAACACCATCTCCTCTGGCACCTTCGCCTTCTTACGACGCTCTGGGTCATCAGCCCATTGCTTCGGCAGGTACAACTGCACCCCTACCGGCACGCTCCCGACTTCATTGGCCATGCTCACCGTTACCGTCACCTGACAGTTGGCGTTCTTCCCCAGGATCCCACAGTACTGGTTGGCCACCCCCACCGAGTGCTTCCCCTTCTTTGGAAACCCCGTATCATCAACCAGATAGCGCTCCATCGGGCCATGCTCTTCCAGGCCTTGCACCGCGTAATTCACCGCGACATTCATCAACGCCCAGTCGCTCCAACTTGACTGCCCCACGAAGTGAAGCAGGCTCTGATGCTGCGCGCTCACTCGGCTCGGCGCTGTCATGGCAGCGATCGGTTCCACGCTCTTGTTCTCTCCAGGCACAACCAGACCAGCGCAATACGCCTGAAGAGGCTCTACCCGATCGGCGTGAGCCAGG
>RFHL01000889.1 GCA_003696875.1 Bacteroidota bacterium
ATGGCTCCAATCGATGATTGTCATGCTGAGCGAAGCGAAGCATCTCATGTGTCCTGTTAGAACCTTCACTGGCGCCCTTCGGGCTGGCTCAGGATGACACCTAAACACTTGATAAACAGTTTATTAGAGAATATTCTTTCTCCGCTTATCCAAAACTCACGGTACTTACCCTTTCAACGGGAAATGGGATTTTCGCATACCGACCGGCGCGAAGTGGCGGCTTATTCCCTTCCCCTCCCCGATCCGGGCATCCGGCGGATACAGCCGGGCATTTTCCAGACCTGGGATGCATCCGAACAGGAGCGCTTTGCGGTGTTGGTGGAGGATCTGAGCGGGCTACAGATGCGCAATCAGGAGGCGCATCCGGAGGCCTGGCAGGCCCCGCACCTCCAGGCGGTCCTGCAGGACCTCGCCGGCTTTCACGCGGCCTATCTGGGCCGCACGGAGGTCCTCAATCCGGAGATAGGGGGCGAGCGACAAGATGCCCGCCAAATCCGGCGGATGCGTCCCCTTTGGAAGGCCCTGTGGGCCCATCACCGGACGGAGTTTCCCGATCTGCTGGACGCCGAAGCCTATGCTCTGATCCTGCTGGACCAAAGTGGAGATACCTGGGCGCGCCTTGAGGCTGCGCCGGGCAGCCTGATCCATAACGACTGCAATCCTCGCAACCTCTGTCTGCGAGAAACGGATATCGGATACCAATTGGTCCTGTATGACTGGGAATTAGCCCGATGTCACGTCCCTCAACACGACATGGTGGAGTTTCTGGCCTTTGCCCTACCCGCCGACAGTCGCCCTGAGGTGCGAGAAGACTGGGCCCGCTGGTACCGGGAGGCACTCATTCAGGTCTCTGGCAAGGCCTGGCCCGAAGCAGATTTCCTGGAGGTTTTCCGGGCAGCGGCCCAGGATTTCACCTTCAACCGGCTGGGACTCTACCTGATGGCGCATGCCTTTAAGGACTATGGTTTCCGGCCCGGTGTCCTGAAGGGAATGCTCCGCTACGTGGGTAGCTTTACCTAAGGGGGAGGCAGGGCTTGCCTCAGGCGAGATAGGCCATGACCTGCCCCGTTTCCTTGCCGGTATCAAAGAAAACGTGCTGCTGAATCGTCGTCGCGAGTTCCAGCCCCACAAAATCGGGGGAAATCGGCATGCTCCGATGGCCGCGGTCGATGAGGATGGCCGCCTGAATGCTGCGCGGCCCTGCGTGCAGCAGGATGGCCACCACATTCATCAGGGTACGTCCGGTGTACAATACGTCATCAACCACAATGACCGGCTTCCCTTCCAGATCTTCAATGCTGGCCGAGAGCTCGATGCCCATCGCCCCCCCCTCGGCGGCGCGGTCCAGGTGAGAACTGACCAGGGTAATGGGAATGAGTGAGATCTTTTCCAGAAAGGCGCACAGTTCCTGGGCAAGAAAGCCCCCACGCTCATCAATGCCAATCACAATGAGCTCAGGCTCCTGATAATTGGCTTCATAGATCTCGTAGGCCATACGGCGGAGTCGGGCATGTACAGCCGCCTCATCAAGGATTGGGATGGTCTCGTGTTGCATACACTTCGAGTAGCGCGCATGAAAAAAGACAGCTGACCGGCTCTGCGGCCATCGTGCTGATCAAGATACTGCGGGCCCCATAAAAAGCAAAACCGGGGCGCCAGAAGGCGCCCCGGTTGCATACATATCCTATGGGGTTGCCATGAGGGACTTAGTCTGTCAAGGCGGTCTCAGAGGGCGTACGAGCGTTGTCAAAGTCGCCTTCTCTGCCCACCTCGATGTCCTGGTAGCGGCGCAGGCCGGTACCGGCAGGGATCAGGTGCCCCACAATAACGTTCTCCTTCAGACCATTGAGGTCATCGGTCTTGGCCGAAATCGCGGCCTCGCTGAGAACCTTGGTGGTTTCCTGGAAGGAGGCAGCGGACAGCCAGCTCTTGGTCCCGAGCGAAGCTCGGGTAATGCCCATCAGCACGGGCTGACAAACGGCCGAGCGGGCCTGACGCGCCACGACCAGCTCCTTATCCTGACGACGCAGGAGGGAGTTTTCGTCGCGGAGGCGACGCTGAGACACGATCTGCCCCGGCTTGAGGCTCTCGGAGCCACCGGCTTCCTCGACGACAAACTTGTCGAAGATCCAGTCATTCTCTTCTTGAAAGTCAAGCTTGGCCACGATTTCCTTCTCCAGGAAAATGGTGTCACCGGCATCGACAATCTCAACATTTTTCATCATCTGCCGCACGATGACCTCGATATGCTTGTCGTTAATGGGTACCCCCTGCATCCGGTAGACCTCTTGGATCTCATTCACGATGTAGGACTGTACCGCACTCGGGCCTTTGATCGCCAAAATGTCTTTGGGAGCAATGGCCCCGTCGGACAGCATCTCACCCGACATCACATAGTCGCCGTCGTGGACCAGAATATGCTTATTCAGGTTGATGAGATACTTCCGCTCGTCAGACTCATCGGGGGCAGTCACGAATACCTCGCGGTTACCCCGCTTGATGCCTCCAAGACGGACCACGCCTTCGATCGCGGTAACCACGGCCGGATTAGAGGGGTTCCGGGCTTCGAAGAGCTCCGTCACTCGGGGCAGACCCCCAGTAATGTCGGCGGTACCCCCACCAGCGCGAGGAATCTTGACCATGATCTGACCAGCCGTAAGGGCCTGGCCATCCTCAACCACAAGGTGTGCCCCCACCGGCAGGTTGTAAGAGCGGAGCTCTTCCCCATCGGTATTGATTACCTTGATGGTCGGGTTGATGGTCCGGTCCCGGCTATCGATGATCACTTTTTCCTTGTAACCGGTCTGGTCATCGGTATCTTCCAGATAGGTAACCCCTTCCTTGACGTCTTCGAAAACGACTTTTCCGTCGAACTGAGAGATAATCACGGAGTTATAGGGGTCCCAGTTGCTGAGGAGCTTACCTTTCTCCACCATGGCCTGGTCCTCTACGTACAGCTTAGCCCCATAGGGAACTTTGTTGGAGAACATAATCTGGCCTTGCTCATTAAGGATCTTGAGCTTACCGGTCCGGCTGACGACGATCTTGCTGACGACATCATCATCTTCCCGCTCGACCCACTCTACATTTTCCAGTTCCACCTTACCGGCAAACTTGGCCACGAGTTGGCTGGCACTGGCAATACGCTGAGCCGTACCCCCTACGTGGAAGGTACGCAGGGTGAGCTGGGTACCAGGCTCACCGATCGACTGGGCAGCGACAACGCCTACCGCTTCACCAGATTCAACCAGGAAGCCGGTGGCGAGGTTACGGCCGTAGCACTTGGTGCAGACCCCTTGCTTGGACTCACAAGTCAGCACGGAGCGGATTTCCACCTCCTCAATCGCGGTCTCCTCGATCTGCCGTACGATGCTTTCGGTGATCTCCTCACCCGCTTCCAGGATCAGCTTCCCACTAATGGGGTCTATGATATCCTCTACGGCAACCCGCCCCAGAATCCGCTCACCCAGCGGCTGGATGACGTCTTCGTTTTCCTTAAGGGCAGAGATCGAGATCCCCCGCAAGGTACCGCAGTCTTGCTCGGTGATGATCACATCCTGGGCCACGTCTACCAGACGACGGGTAAGATAGCCAGCGTCAGCGGTCTTCAGGGCGGTATCGGCAAGCCCCTTACGGGCACCGTGGGTGGAGATAAAGTACTCCAGTACCGACAGCCCCTCCTTGAAGTTGGCCAGAATCGGGTTCTCAATGATCTCTCCGGCCGAGCCTTTCAGGGTTTTTTGCGGCTTGGCCATCAGGCCCCGCATCCCCCCGAGCTGACGAATCTGCTCTTTGGAACCCCGAGCACCGGAGTGGAACATCATGTAGATGTTGTTGAAGCCGTCCTTATCCTCCTCGAGCTCCTTCATCAGGGTCTCGGTGAGGCTAGAGTTGGTATGCGTCCAAATGTCAATGACCTGGTTGTAGCGCTCGTTTTCGGTAATGAGGCCCATCCCGTAGTTCATGGCTACCTCCTCGATCTTCTCTTCCGCCGCCCGGATAAGGGTTTCCTTCTCTGGCGGGATGATCACTTCACTCAGGGAGAAGGACAGACCGCCCTTGTACGCCTCCTGGAAGCCCAGGTTTTTCAGATCATCGAGGAAGTTGACGGTATCAACCAGACCTACTCGCAGGAAGATGTCCCCGATTACTTTTCGCATCGACTTCTTGGAGAGGAGAGTATTCACAAAACCCGCACCTTTCGGAACGATTTTGTTGAAAAGCACCCGTCCCACCGTGGTCTTGATGATCTCGGTAAGCGGCTCTCCCTGTTCGTTGAGGATGACTTTGCCGGTTTCGGGATCAAGCTTATGGTGACGCATGTTGATGATGGCATGCTTGGCCACCACCCCTTCGTTGTAGGCAATCTCCACTTCTTCAGGGCTCCCGAAGAGCAGGCCTTCGCCTTTCAGGCCCGGACGGCCCTTGGTCAGGTAATAAACCCCAAGTACCATGTCCTGCGTGGGCAGGGTAATGGGCGCCCCGTTGGCGGGGTGCAGGATGTTGTGGCTGGCCAGCATGAGGACGATGGCCTCCAGACAGGCCTCGTTGCTCAGCGGTACGTGTACCGCCATCTGGTCTCCATCAAAGTCGGCGTTGAAACCGGTACACACCAGTGGATGAAGCTGAATGGCTTTCCCCTCTACCAGGCGGGGCATAAATGCCTGGATCCCCAACCGGTGCAGCGTCGGGGCCCGGTTCAGCAGGACGGGATGGCCCTTGAGGGTATTTTCCAGAATATCCCAGATCACAGGGTCGCGGCGATCGACCAGCTTTTTGGCACTCTTGACCGTCTTGACGATGCCCCGCTCAATGAGCTTACGAATCACAAATGGCTTGAAGAGCTCCGCGGCCATGTCTTTGGGCAGGCCACATTCGTACAGGCGTAGCTGAGGACCAACGACGATGACGGAACGTCCGGAGTAGTCCACCCGCTTACCGAGCAGGTTTTGGCGGAAGCGCCCCTGCTTACCCTTGAGCATGTCCGAGAGGGACTTCAGGGCCCGGTTGGAATCGGAACGCACGGCGTTCACCTTACGGGTATTGTCGAAGAGGGAGTCAACCGCCTCCTGTAGCATGCGCTTCTCGTTGCGAAGAATCACCTCGGGCGCTTTGATCTCAATCAGGCGCTTCAGACGGTTGTTCCGGATGATGACCCGACGATAGAGGTCATTGAGGTCCGAGGTAGCGAAGCGACCTCCTTCGAGGGGCACCAGGGGACGCAGCTCTGGCGGAATCACCGGCACGATGCTGATCACCATCCACTCGGGGCGGTTCTCAATGCGGCGATTCGCCGCCCGGAACGCCTCTACCACCTTCAGGCGCTTAAGGGCTTCGTTTTTACGCTGTTGGGAAGTCTCCTTGGCGGCCTTCTGCCGCAGGGTGTAGGAGAGGTCATCCAGGTCAATCCCGCTGAGCAGGGCCTCGAGGGCATCAGCGCCCATTTTGGCCACAAACTTGTGCGGGTCGTCATCGGGGAGCATTTGGTTTTCCTTCGGCAACGTCTCAAGGATGTTGAGGTATTCCTCCTCCGTGAGGAAGTCCATGCGCTGGATTCCTTCTTTCTCAACGATCCCCGGCTGGATGACGACGTAACGCTCGTAATAGATTATCTGATCGAGCTTCTTGCTCGTCAGTCCCAGCAGATAACCGATCTTGCTGGGCAGGGTGCGGAAGTACCAGATGTGAGCCACCGGTACCACCAATTGGATATGTCCCATGCGCTCGCGACGGACCTTCTTTTCCGTCACTTCCACCCCACAGCGATCACAGATGATGCCTTTGTAGCGAATACGCTTGTATTTCCCACAGTGGCACTCATAGTCTTTCACGGGACCGAAAATCCGCTCACAGAAAAGCCCATCTTTTTCCGGCTTATAGGTCCGGTAGTTGATGGTTTCCGGCTTCAGCACCTCACCGTGAGAACGGTTGAGGATAGCCTCAGGAGAAGCGAGACTGACGGTGATGCGGCTGAAGTCGCTGGAGATTTTCGTGTTTTTGGTAATGGGCATGCTTTACCTCCGAGTTAAATGGCCTTTTGCAAAAGGGTAATGGCGTCTCCACCTTCCGGACGGTGCAAAGGCGAAAACGGCGGGGTGCCTGCCAGGCAGGCGTATCGCCTGCCGTTTTCGCGTGACGCAATCTATGTGAGCATTGCGGTAGTTGAGCTTACTCCAGGGTAACCTCCAGGGCCAGCCCCCGCAATTCATGTATGAGAACGTTAAACGATTCGGGTACGCCAGGGTTGGGCATCACGTCGCCTTTCACGATCGACTCGTAGACCTTGGCCCGGCCCACCACATCGTCGGACTTGACGGTGAGCATCTCTCGCAGAATGTGCGCCGCCCCGAATGCCTCCAGGGCCCACACTTCCATCTCCCCGAAACGCTGGCCCCCGAACTGCGCCTTGCCGCCCAGCGGCTGCTGGGTGATGAGTGAGTACGGACCAATAGAACGGGCGTGCATCTTGTCATCCACCAGGTGGATCAGCTTCAGCATGTAGATCACCCCGACCGTCGTCGCTTCGCTGAAGTGCTCCCCGGTCTGACCGTTAATGAGGCGCGTTACGCCATACTCGGGCAGGCCTGCCTTGCGGAGTTCCGCGTTTACGTCGTCGATGGTAGCCCCATCGAAAATGGGCGTAGCATACTTCAGGCCCAGCTTTTTACCGGCCCAGCCCAGAATACTTTCGTACACCTGGCCCAGGTTCATCCGTGAGGGTACCCCCAGGGGGTTGAGAACGATGTCCACTGGCGTTCCGTCATCCAGGAAGGGCATATCCTCGACCGGAACGATCTTGGCCACAACCCCTTTATTCCCGTGGCGACCCGCCATTTTGTCTCCTACTTTCAGCTTCCGCTTCTTGG
>RFHL01000890.1 GCA_003696875.1 Bacteroidota bacterium
ATGACAGCTATGTGGGCGAAGGGGCTATCCCCGACGAGATCACCCCCAGCATGTCCTGCTTGTCTGGTGGAGAGGTCAACGACGTTTGGTACATCTTTACTGTGACCAGCCCGGGTCAGTTAAGTTTTACCATCACCCCCAATGTGATGGCCAATGACTATGACTGGGCCGTGTACAATCTGACCAACGCGGCCTGTGCGGAGATCGCTACGGATCCGAGCTTACAGGTAAGTTGCAACTTTTCTGGGGCCAGCGGCCCCACGGGGCCCAATCAGCCCGGAGCGCCCAGCTCACAAGGGGCAGGCGGCTCTCCCTTTAATGCCCCGATCATGGTGAATGCCGGTGAAACCTACGTCATCAACGTGAGCAACTGGTCTTCCTCCAATGCAGGGTACACCCTGGACTTCACTGCCTCGACGGCGGCGATTTTTGATAATACCCCACCCGAGATCACCGAGGTGAGCTTTTGTGGACCTGAGCCGACCATCACCTTTTCCGAAAATGTGGTTTGTGCCTCGGTCCAAGCGACGGATTTCAGCCTGACTGACCTCAACGGCAATGCGATTCCCATCCTGGCAGTAACGGGCGACGCCTGCGCCCAGGGGGGAACCTTTGAAAATGAATTTACCCTGACGCTGGGTGGCAGCCTGCCGGGGGGGATGGGGATCCTTTCCCTCACCGGTATCGTGGTGGATAACTGCGGCAACGTTGCGCTGGCGAGCATTGATACGATTGCTCAGCCTCCGCTGGGCCTGATGGCCCAGCAAGACAGTCTGTGTGAAGGGGGCAGCACGGTGCTCTCCGCCCAGACGCAAGCCGGCTATACCTACAGCTGGAATGTGGGAGGGAGTGCCATGCCCCTCCCGGTCAGCCCCCTGACCACGACCACCTACACCCTTACAGCCCTCTCGCCTGACGGCTGTAGCATATCCGAATCGGTGACGGTCACGGTGATCCCTGAGCCTACGGCCACTTTTGTAGCTCAGCCGCAGGTATGTGTAGGCCAGCCTATGGACCTGACCTATACGGGTACGGCGCTGCCGGGCGCTTCCTTTGCCTGGGATTTTGGCAGTGGCCAGGTCCTGTCAGGAGATGGGACTCCTACGCCCCAGGTAGTTTGGACCAATGGAAGCACGCCGGATGTGAGCCTGGTGGTGACCCAATACGGCTGTAGCAGTGCGCCGGTCGTGGAGACGGTAACCGTGCTGGCCCCGCCGACCTCGGATTTCCAGGCCGCCCCGAATGTATGCTCCTTGAGCCCCAATACCATTTCTTATAGCGGCAATGCCGGCGCCAACGCCACCTACAACTGGGACTTTGACGGAGGAATGTATGCTGTCGGGAGTGGCCCCGGGCCTTATCAGGTGCAGTGGCCGGTACCCGGCAACAAGCAGGTATGCCTGGTGGTGACGGACAATGGGTGCGTATCGGCCCCGACCTGCAAGCCGGTAGCCGTGAATCCGCCGCCAGCTGTGGGGATCGAGGAGGAAGTGGACCAGTGTCTGTCTGGCAATGTCTTCACCTTTGCCTATGAAGGTCCCGCAGCGATCACGGGTTACGCCTGGGACCTGGGTGAACCCGGGGCCACCAGTAGCAGTGCGAATCCTACCTATTCCTATCAAACGGCGGGAACCAAAACCGTCGTCCTGACGGCTACCGATGCCAATGGGTGTACATCGACGGCCTATTCGCAGGTCAATGTTCGGCCGCAGGCCGAGTTGGCCTTCGAAGCTCAGGCAGTCTGCGCCGGTCTGGAGACCGAGTTTGTCAACCTGAGCCAGATCGGCGGCGGAGCCACCGTGACCCTCTGGCAATGGGATCTGGGCGACGGCAGCAGCGTGGTGGATGTGGAACCGAGTCACCTCTACGCGGATTATGGGACCTACGAGGTCCAGCTCACCACCACCACCATCCATGGCTGTACCGACACCCTGGTGCAGGCGGTGACGGTCTACGAGCAACCCGAGGCCCGCTTTACGGCCGAGCCGGTTTGTGATGAGGAGGGCATGACCTTCTTTAATGCCTCTGTGTACGAGCAACAAGGACTCACCTATACCTGGGACATGGGCGACGGAACTGTACTGCCCGTGGCTTCTCGCCACACCTATCCGGCGGCCGGCACCTACACCGTGACCCTTACGGTTTTTTCGCCTGATGGCTGTGCCGATACCTACACCGGTGATGTGCAGGTGCATCCCCGTCCCGAGGCCGATTTCTCGGCCGTGAATGTGTGCGATGACGAGGCCGTGACCTTTGTGAACACGACCCAGATCGGGCCTGGTGGCGAGCTGGATACCTATCGCTGGGACTTTGGTGACGGGCAGGGAGCCCTGGAGGCGAACCCGATACACACCTATCGCCAGGCCGGACGCTACCCGGTGCAGCTCTACGTGGAGAGCACCTTTGGCTGTGCCGACAGCCTGAGCCGGGAGGTGAGTGTATTTCCCCGGCCGGAGGTACGCTTTAGCCGCGAGGCCGCCTGTACGGGTGATAGTGTAC
>RFHL01000891.1 GCA_003696875.1 Bacteroidota bacterium
CCGCCTGCGGGGGCGGCCGCAGGTCCCATTGCCGATTGGGGTTCGGCTTCCCTTCGGAGTTCAGGTCCCCGATCAGCCAGGGATCAGCCCCCTCAAGGACCTGGTAGGCCCAGCGTTCCCGGAGGAGTCGATTGGCCTGGGGGCTTTGGAGAAAATCGAGCAGGCGGCTGTCCGTGGATGCGGTGAGGTAGCTGAGGGCCTGCCTGGGCCGTTCGGGATGAGGCACAATGTGTACCTGGGCGAGGAGGTCTTTCCCGGATAAGACTTCGCTATCGAGAAAAAAGCCTTCCGCCGTGGCCCGGAGGGGCAGTTCCGGGCGACTCAGCAAGGGAAAGGCGGCAGGAGTACCGACCAGCAGGAGCGGCCAGGTATGGGCCTGGAGGGAGTCGGCCGCCTGGGGCGTGCTGACTACGACCTCCAGGTAGCGGTTGCCCTGGGCCAGGCGGGTGAGGGCTTCCTGATAGGCGGCCCTGGCCGCCGGGTCGGGGCTGTCGTAGAGAATCAGAAAGCGGCGGGCCTGTCGGGTCTCCTGCCGCAACTGCGCGCGGGCAGAAGGCTCGGCCCGGACGAGGGTGTCTGTAGGGATGAGGCTATCGTAGGGAGGGCTGGCGGCGGGGGGGCGGCAAGCCAGGAGGAGCAGAAGCCCCGTGGCCAGCAGATGGGCCGGGAGCCGGAGAGGGAAGGGCATGAGGGCAAAACTAGGTAGGATCATTCGGGGATGGCCGCTTCCAGCCGGTAGGCCGGCTGCAGGGGATCGTATATCAGCCGGAGTGTGCCCCGCACCGTGGTGCGGCTGTCAATATCAAATTCCCGGGGCTCCTCCAGCGCCAGCTCCAGGACGGTCTCTTTGCCCGCGCCTCCGCAAAAAAAGCAATTCCGGTAGGGATAGCGCGACAGGATGTAGCGCTGGTTATCGACTGTGAGCGGCAGCATGTAGCCGGTGATGCGCACCTCCTGCCCGTCCAGGGCCTGTACCTTTTCGCCAAAGATGGGTACGCCATAGAGCGGATCCTTTTCCTCGGCCGGGCGCTCAAAGCGCACGTCGGCGAGCTGGGCCCAGCTAAGGGGTTGCTGGCCAAGTAGGAGGCCGGGAACCAGCAGGCCGCCAAGGAAGATCAGGTACCGGAGCGTGGGCTTGAGAGCGGGAGCAATCATAGGATGGCAATTCGCAGAAAGTATCGGAAAAAGACACCGGAAAACAAAAGGGTGAAGGCAATCCCCGGGATCAAATGGGACGTCACCCTGATGGGATGACTGGTGAGGGCAGGTGCAGCTTTCCCGGGATTCTCGCTGGAAGATGCAGAGAATTCTTTGTACATTCTCCCTGTTTCATACGGGCCAGGGCCCGATTCTATTCACGCTTAGCCGCTGCCATGCCCCAAGTCAGCTTCCGCGCCCTGCGGATTTTCGAAGAAGAAGACGGCTTTCACCGCCGCATCGTCACCCGCAAGCGGGAAGAATTGCCCGAGGGCGACGTGCTCGTCCGGGTGCATTATTCTGCGCTCAACTACAAGGACGCCCTTTCCGCTACCGGCAACAAAGGCGTCTCCCGCAACTACCCCCATACCCCCGGCATCGATGCCGCGGGCAAGGTGGTGGAGAGCCGCGACCCGGCCTTTGCCGAGGGCGATCGGGTGATTGTGACGAGCTACGATCTGGGGATGAATACCGACGGTGGCTTTGCCGAATACATGACCCTCCATGCGTCAGGGCTGTTCAAGCTCCCCGAAGCGATGAGCTTCGAGGACGGTGCGCTCGTGGAACCGCTCGCCGTCTCCTACCGGGCGGTGAAACAGGCCGGAGCCGTCTATCCCGACCGACTGGCGGTGATCGGGGGAGGAACCATCGGCCTGCTCGCCCTCGCCGTCGCCAAAGCCATCGGAGTGCGAGAAACCTTCATCGCGGTCAAGTATCCCCAGCAGGCGAAA
>RFHL01000892.1 GCA_003696875.1 Bacteroidota bacterium
TCCATTTTTCCTTTTCGTGCCCCCCATTTGTATTTGAGACCAGCCCTGATTCCCGCAAGGGACAGGATGGAGATCCGCTCGAAAGAGGCCATCTTCTGGGACATTCATCCAGAACCTTATGCGTCTCTCCCTCCTGCTGATCCTCACGGCCCTGGGGGCCTGCCAGAATCCGGCCCCGGTAGAATCGAATCTCTCGGAGCCCGACCCGATCCTCTTTCAGGAGCCGCCTGCGGCGGCCCGGCCTAAAGGCTATTGGGACTGGCTCAACGGGAACGTGAGCCTCCCCCAACTCACCCGTGAGATGGAGAGCGCCAAAGCCATGGGCATGGGGGGCTTTGATATCTGGGATGTGGGCACCTACTTCAATCCTGACGGCATGATTCCTGACGGTCCCCCCTTTTTGGGGGATGAGTCGGTGCAGGCGATCGGCTATGCCGTGCGGGAAGCCGAGCGTCTGGACATGGAGTTGGGCCTGGTGATCTCCAGCAGCTGGAATGCGGGCGGCACCTGGGTGCAGCCCGAGCATGGGGCGATGGGCCTTTTTCGGCGGGATACGGTGTTGGAGGGGCCCATGCGTTTTGAGGGGCGCTTGCCCTTTCCTGAGCTACCGGCTTTCTATCGGGGCGATCGTCCCATGATCCACCATCGGGACAGTCTGACGGGCCTGCCCACCTTTTTTCGGGAAATCGCGGTGCTGGCCTATCCCCTGCGGGCCGATTCCCTCATTGCCGATACGACGACCATCCACCGGCTGGAGATGCGCGGGGAGGGGGAGGTAAGCTGGGCCATCCCCGCCGGCCGCTGGCGGCTGGTGCGCTATGTCTGCGCGCCTACCGGGCAGCCACTCATGATCCCCAGCCCGCGCTCCCGCGGGCTGATGCTGGACCACTTCAGCGCCGAGGCTCAGCAGGCCAATATGACCTACATCCTTGACCGCCTGGCCGGGGAGCTTGGCACGCTGGAGGGGCGTGCCCTCAAGTACCTCTACACAGACAGCTACGAGGTCAACTCAGCCGTGTGGACGCCTGCTCTGCCCGCGGCCTTTCGGGAGCGGGCGGGATACGACCTGACGGCCTTCCTACCAGTCCTGGATGGCTTTGTGGTGGGGAATGAAGAAACGACGGATCGCTTTACCTTCGACTTTACCAAGCTCCTCTCCGACCTGATCGTAGAAAACCACTACGCCCTGGGCCGAGAACTGAGCGAAGCCCGGGGTCTGGGTTTCCATGCCGAGGCCGGTGGCCCCGGCGCCCCGATCCACAATGTGCCTTTTGAGGACCTTCGCGCTCTGGGGGCCCTGACGGCGCCGAGGGGAGAGTTTTGGCGGGATCACCCCCAATTGGAGAAGCTCCAGATTGTGAAAGGCATCGCCAGCGCGGCGCATATCTATGACCAGACTTATGTAGAGGCCGAGGCCTTCACCAGCGTCTGGCTGTGGCAGGAGGGTCCCGCCGATTTGAAACCTCTGGCCGACCGGGCCATGATGGAGGGACTGAATCGCTTTGTGTACCATACCTTTCCCCATGTCCCGCCCGAGGCCGGGACACCCGGCTGGGTGTACAACTTCGGTACCCTTATCAATACAACCCGCAGCTGGTGGCCCAAGTCTCGAGGTTTCCATGAGTATCTGGGTCGTAGTAGCTACCTGCTGCAGTTGGGCAACTTTGTCGGCGATGTGGCCTACTACTATGGCGACCAGGCACCCAATTTTGTCCCGCCCAAGCACACAGACCCCCGTTTGGGGCCTGGTTTTGATTATGATGTGGTCAACAGCGAGGCCATCCTGAGCAGGATGACGGTGCAGGATGGTCGCATCTGCCTGCCCCACGGGCAGTGTTATGAGCTGCTGGTGCTGCCGCCCGAAGATCGGGCCAATCCAGACGTGCTGGCCAAGGTGGCCGACCTGGTCAGGGCGGGGGCCTGGGTCTATGGCCCTCCACCGCGGCGAAGCTATCGTCTGGGTGATGCCACCAAGCGGGATGCCGCCATCGACGAATGGCGTAAGATCCTCTGGGGTGACTGCGACAGCGTGACCGTGAGCAGGCACGATTTGGGGCGGGGGCGGGTCTACTGGGGGCCGAGCCTACGGGAGGTTCTGGCCGAAAAAGGCGTGGGACCGGACCTGGATGGTCCGGCCGTTGCGGCTGGCGACCTGGCCTTCATCCACCGGCGCACCGCCGGGGCGGAGATTTATTTTCTCTGGAACCGAGGGAAACAAGCCATTACCGAGGGGGTGACCTTTCGGGTGTCGGGCCGCCGGCCCGAGTGGTGGGACCCGGAAACCGGGA
>RFHL01000893.1 GCA_003696875.1 Bacteroidota bacterium
GCATAAGAAGATCGGCATGCTCTCCAAGGGCTACCGGCAGCGGGTTGGCCTCTGCCAGGCCCTGATCCACGATCCGGAGCTCCTCATCCTCGACGAGCCCACCAGTGGCCTCGACCCCAATCAGGTGCTGGACATCCGTGGCCTCATCGAGGAGATCGGCCGCGACAAGACAGTCATTTTTTCCTCTCACATCCTCTCTGAGGTCGAGGCAGTAGCGAGCCGGATTCTCATCATCAACCGGGGCAAGCTGATCGCCGATGCCCCCAAGGCGCAGATTCGTGACATCGCCGGCAACAGCAGCCGGGTGCTGGTCGAGTTGGAAGGGCCCGTCCTGGATCCCGCCCCCCTCGCCAGCCTGGCTGGCGTGCGCGAGGTCAAGGACCTCGGCGACAACCGCTGGGAAATCATCGCTGAGGTCGACATCGACATTCGCCGCGCGCTCTTTCAGGAGGTGGTGAAGCAAGGCCAGGTGATGCTGCGCCTGGAAAAGGAAACCTACACCCTGGAGGAGGCCTTCCGCCTGCTTACGGCCCCATCGGCCCAGGCTTAAAGGATTTTTGCCGATTGCCCCAATCGCCAAGGGCTGCCTCCTTTCGGGGGCAGCCCTTGGCGGTATGGAGGAAAGCCTCGCCTACGGATGATACAGGCGATGCCAGATCCGGCCTGCCTCCGTTTCCACCTCCAGCAAATAGAGACCAGCCGGTAGCTGCTCCAACTTGAGCCGGGCGCTGGTTGTCCCGCCTGCAAAAGCCTGCCGCATCATACGCTGCCCCGTCAGGGTGTGGAGGGTCAGCGCCTGCACGCTGGCGGCGCCGGGCAGGGCCTCTACGCTCACCCAGGCCTGGGCCGGATTGGGATAGAAGCGGTAGCCTGCCCGCAGCGGATCACTGAGGGCGGTGGTCTGGATGATCTCGATGTCATAGGTGAAAATCCCGCTCCAGCCCCCGGCGGGATTGCGCAGGTCAAAGCGGAAGGCGTCGCTGCTGGCGCTGCCACCATGATGCAGATAGGTGATGCGTCCCTGATCCAGGTCGGCCTGGCTAAAAGTCTCGCCCAGGCTGAGATCGGTACCATCTAGCCGCAGACTACCCTCGGCGGGCAGGTCGATCAGGGTGTAGGTGATATCTGCCGCGCCGCTGCTGGCATCCACCGCCGCGAGGCGGCTGTTGGTGAGGGTATCCAGGTACCAGCTTTGGGTTTGCAGGGCCTGGTTGATGACCAGTTCCGGAGCAACCGTTGTTTCGCTGCAGAGCTCCAGTCCCCAGTTTTCGAGGGTGCCCCCGTCAAAGTTCACCAGATCGCGGATATGGAGGGTCCAGGTCCCGCCGAGCGGCTCACCGGCAAAGGCGCCGAAGGACTCGCTCGGGGCGTAGACCGCCCCGTCGGTCGGCGGGCAGTTGAGCATTGTCAGCCCCCCATCCGCGAAGTTCAGGTCAAAATTGGCGTCGAAGGTGCTACACGGCTGGGAAAAGAGCAGGACCTCAGTTCCGCTGGGGCTACTGAGCGACATCTCCAGCTGGTTCACAACCGGATGCACCCCTTGCAGGTCGATAAGCTGCAGGCTGCTGAGGGTACCGCTGCCATTTACGATGATGGGGGTGCTCGCACTGGCCGGATTGCCAAAGGCGGGGATGGCGACCGGAACCTGACTGCTGAAAACCTGCTGGCAGCTTCCGGTATGAAAGGCCTGCGTAGGTCCAAAGGGGCCATCGCCACAGGCATTGCCCCCGCGTACCCGCCAGTAGTAGGTGGTCGCCGGTGTCAGGGCAAAGGGTAGGGAGCTCGTTGTCTCGCTCAGGCCATCGACCTGAAACATGATGCTGGCGCCAAAGGCCGGGCTGGTGGCCACCTCCAGCGCATAGCGGGTGGCGGTCGGCAGGGGCGCCCAGCTAAAGACGGGCATCGTCGCCGACTGTCCGGCCAGGTCCACGGGACCCAGGGCCTGGGCGGTAGGTACCGCCGTGGGGGCGGTCACTTCGAGGGTCAGGTTCACCAATTCTGATCCGCCCGTGCTGGCCAGGGCGACGACCACGAGGGGGTAGCTGCCGGGGGCGAGGGTGCTGTCCCCTTGCAGCATGCAGGTCACGGTATCGCCCGGTACCACCTGGGCTGGGCTGAATATGGCCGTGAGTCCGGTCTGGAGGCCGGGGGTGAGCAGGGTCAGCGTATCGCTGAAGCCCAATTGCGCCCCGGTAAAGAGGGAGAAGCCCGTCTCGCTGCCAGCGCACAGACTAAGGGCCGGTTCGGGGGCCACCAGCGAAAAACCCGGATTGCTCGCAGGTACTATGGCAAAGTTGGCGTTGGAGATGTCAAAAAAGACATTGTCGGCCGCCTCGACACGCAGGCGATGCATGGTGCCATTCAGTTCCGGAACCAGGACCCAGGCCGAGCCATTGTTGGGAATGCCCTGAGCCAGGGTGATCGGGTAGGTAAAGCCTCCATCGGTAGAGAGGCGTAGGTTCACCGTCTGGCAATTGACGGGGGAGAGATCGGTCCCGGCCACATCCCAGCTTACCTGCTCATAGGTACCGCCAGTCCAGGTGATGCCTGGGTCATTGGGATACGATACGAGAAAGGGGCCGGCCTGTCCGGCTACCTGGAAGGAAATATCATCCTGATCAATCCCTCCCAAGAGGTCGCGTACCGTTAGCCGAAAGTTCAAGTCGCGGGCCCCGGCGGGCAATATCTCGCCGATCTGCTGACTGTTGGCCACGACGTTCTGGATACGGGGAAAGGTCCGACTGGGTGTGGGCCTGGGCTGAAAGGAGCGAAACAGCGGCGCGTTGCCCACCGGGAAGTTGGGGTGGCCGGCTGGCCCCAGGTCCATCTGCTCCCAGCAGTAGGTAATTGAGTCACCATCTGGATCAAAGCCGAAGCCTTCCAGCTCGAATGGAGTGGAATGGGGAATGAAAAAGCCGCCATCGCCGGCGGAGACACTGGGGTCGGTATTGCCGGTCTGGATGACCTGCGGACAATTGCTGCCAGGGCCCTGCCGGGTATAAGTCAGAATTTGCTGCAGACTGAATCCGTGGTAGTAGTCCTCGGCGTCGGGGGCCACGTTGTGCGGGTTACAGGCCCCGGCATAGGACATGAGGGTGCTGCCACTGCCCGGCTCATAGGCGGTAGAGCCGGTGCGGTTGGCTCCGCAGTTGGGGGCATCGGTATTAAAAGTATGGGTAGCGGCAAATTGATGCCCCATCTCGTGGGCCACGGCGGTGAGGATAAAATCATCACCCACCGGGCTGGCAAAGCCCGAAACGGCCCGGGCCTTGTTACCGGACTGGCACACACAGGCCAGGGAGGCCTGTCCCACCGATCCTTGTGTAATCTGGGTGAAGACATGACCGATGTCGTAGTTGGCGTCCCCAATAAGATTGTCCACCACCTGCTGGTTTTCGGCTCGCATGGTCGCATTGTTTCCCTGCGTAAAGGGATCGTTGCCGCTGGTAAACATCAGCAGGTCATTATTGGGCACCAGCTGAAACTGGATGCCAGCCTCGCGCTCATAAATCTCATTGACCCGGTCGAGGACGACCACGATGGCCGCGAGGGCACCGGTTTGCCCGCCGTGGAAAGCAGTGTAAAGTTCGTCGGAGGAGATGGCCATGCGATAGAGCAGGATCTCCCCATTGGTGTTGCGGGTCGTCGCCTCGGTCCGGGGGAGTTGGGGCACCAGGTCGGCCTCGGTTTCACAGATGAAATCCGGGCTGCTCAGCGCACCCAGCTCATCCTGCCAATAGGCGATGTGGGTGCCCTGTCCGTAGGGTTCGATGTAGGCCGTGCGGCCGGGCTGCCGCACCATGACATGTACTCCTTTGGGGCTGATCTGCAGCCGCAGCCGCTGCTGCGGATTATCTATCCCCAACCCCTGATAGCTGCGAATATGGGGATAGCGGGCGGCCAGGGCATCGGGTATGGTCAGCGAGCGGATGAGGGCAAAGCGGGCCAACTGCCCGTCGGGCAGGGGAATCTCTACCTCCAGCGCGCTTGCGCTTTGGTAGGGCGCCGGGGCCTGGCCCAGGTAGGATTGCAGGCTGGCCACATCCAGGTCATAGACCTGATAGCGATCAGGCATATGGCCCCAGGTAGGGGGAGCGGGCAGGGGCGTCTGCCCCAGCGGGACCCAACGGGCACTTTGGGCGGGGAGCAGGCCCCAGGCCAGACAGGCGAGCAGGAAAAAGGCGAAATTTCTCATGGGGGTGGATAAGATGAAGACCAGGTATGCGGCTAAAAATAGGGAAAAGCTTGATGGGTTTGGCCAGTGGACTCGAAAGGGCAATTTTCGCCCTCCCTGACCTAGTGTGGTAGCCAGGGGGCAAAGAGGACTCTTTGCCCATATGTAACCGTCAAAAAAGTGCGGGGTTTGGGTAGGCGGGCCGTCAGAGGGGATTTCTTTTTTGAAGGGCCGGTTTGCCGTATCTTTTGGCAAATCTCTTAGGGCTCTGCCACCGCAAAACCGATATGCATGCCTGTTTCATTCCGCTTTCCGCTGTTGATCTTACTCCTCGGATTGTATGGCTGTGTTTCCCAGCCATCATCAGAAACTGCTCCTCCCAACATCCTCTTCCTGTTTGCTGACGATCAGCGGGCCAGTACCCTGCTTAACCCGACGATCCAGACCCCCAACCTCGACCGCCTGCGGGCGCAGGGGCTCCACTTCACCCAGGCCCACATCATGGGCGGTGACAATGGGGCCGTTTGTGCTCCGAGCCGGGCCATGCTCATGACTGGCCGGCATCTCGCCCGGCTGGAGCCGGGCGGTTTTGTGATCCCGGACGAGCACGCCCTGCTGGGCGAGACCCTGCAGGCGGCCGGTTACGATGCCTACGGCATCGGCAAGTGGCACAACAGCCGTCATACCTTCAGCCGCAACTTTAGCGGCGGCGAGGCCATTTTTATGGGGGGTATGTACGATCCCTGGAATACCCCCCTGTTTCACTATCATCCGGATGGGGACTACCAAGATCGGCGACCGGTCATTCAGGACGCCTGGCACGACAACACCATCGATACCCTGCCGGGAGAGTACATGCTCAGCGGACAGCACGCCAGCGAGGTTTTTGCGGATGCGGCCGTGGCCTTCATCGAAAGCCGGTCAGCCGGGGACAAGCCCTTTTTTCTCTATACCGCCTTCACTTCCCCGCACGACCCTCGCTCCATGCCGGCCAAGTATTTGGCCGCCTATGATTCGGTAAGCATTGAGCTGCCGCCCAACTTCCTGCCCGAGCACCCCTTTGACAATGGGCAGCTGATCATCCGCGACGAACAACTCGCCGCCACGCCTCGCGATCCGGAGGAGGTGCGGCGCCACATCCGGGAATACTATGCCATGATCTCCCATCTCGATGCACAGGTAGGCCGCATCCTGGATGCGCTGGAGCGACAGGGCCTCATGAACAATACCCTGATCGTCTTTGCCGGGGACAATGGCCTGGCCGTGGGGCAGCATGGCCTCATGGGTAAGCAAAATGTGTATCAGCACTCCGTGCAGGTGCCCCTGATCATGGCCGGCCCCGGCTTGCCCCGGGGCGAGCAGCGGGATGCCCTCTGCTATCTTATTGATATTTTTCCCACCCTCTGCGACCTCACCGGAGCCCGAATGCCAGAGGGGGTAGACGGGCACAGCCTGCGGCCTGTCATCGACAAGGAAACCCCGATCCGGGAGCAGTTGGTTTTTCAGTACAAAACCTTTCAGTCGGCCATACGGGATACGGCTTTCAAGTTTATTCGCTACGAAGTGGATGGGGTCGAAACCCGGCAGCTGTTTGACCTGAGCCGGGACCCCTGGGAGCAGGAAAACCTGCTGGAGGTCGAGTTCGGGCGCGCGGCGGCGCTGGAAGCCGCGCTGGACCAGTGGATCGCTCAACATGGCCTGCAAAGTCGGCCACCTCAATAAGCTTGCGCATGAAAGAGGTCTATTCGCTTTTCATTTTGTGTGCAGCCAGTCTCCTGGGAGGCTGGCATTGCGCGTCGCCTGCCGAGCCCACCCTGGGGCCGCCTCACATCCTGTACATCCTGGCCGATGACATGGGCTACTCGGATCTGGGGTGTTTCGGCAGCGAGATCCGGACGCCGGTCCTCGACCGGCTGGCGGCCGGGGGGCTGCGGATGACCCACTTTTACAATGCCGCCCGCTGCTGCCCCTCCCGGGCCTCTCTGCTGACGGGCCTCTACCCGCATCAGGCGGGGGTAGGCTTTATGGAGAGCGATCTCGGGCATCCCAATTATCGGGGCTACCTCACCGACAACGCGGTGACCATCGCCGAGGTGCTCAAGCCTGCAGGCTACCGGACCTATCAGGTGGGGAAATGGCATGTGGGCAATGACAGCCTCTACTGGCCCCACCGGCGTGGCTTTGATCAGCACTTTACC
>RFHL01000894.1 GCA_003696875.1 Bacteroidota bacterium
AAGGACAGGCAGGACACCAGTACATTGGCGAGGAGGAAGTAGGTGGGAAATTGCCCGAAGTGGGTCAGCACCAGGGGCAAAGTTGCCAGGGTGGCCACGAGAGTTACCCCGATGGTGGCGTAAACCTTGTTGAGCCATGGGTAAGGGGTCTCTACCAGGGCCTCGAAGCGAGGCAGCAGGCCCACGATGCCCAGCACTGCCGCATAGGAAAGCTGGAAACCGATGTTGTGAAGGATGGCTGGGTCGTAGAGCAGCTGCAGCCAGGCCGAGATGGCGATCAGGTTGAGGAGGTGGTAGCGATAGTAAGTCATCCGAAAAACGAGGATGGTCCCAAACATGAGCACCGCCCGCACGACAGCAGGACTCGCGCCGGTGAGGCCCATGTACCCGACGAGGATGAGCAGAATGACCAGCTGCTGCAGGCGATGTCCCTGCGGAATCAGGACGAGAAAACGGGTCAGGCGGCCGAGCAGCAGGAAAACGATGCCGACGTGCAGGCCCGAGATGGCGAGGATATGGCTCACCCCAGCGGCGGCAAACTGGTCCCGGGTTTCGGGACTCAGGCCCGACTTATCCCCGAGAAACATGGCCTGGGCGATCCCAACTCCCTCAGGATGAGGGAGGATGGCGGCCAGGCGGTGGGACAGGGTCTCTTGCCAGTGGCGAGCCAGCCGGGTCAGGCTAAAGGCGGCCCCTCCTCGTTCCAGGCGATCGGCCTGCCCGCTGTAGTAGATGCCCTGCTGGTGCAGATATTCGAGATAGCCGGGATAGCGGCTGTAGATATTGCGCAGATCTGTCTGGACAAAAAGGGAGTCTCCCTCCCGGATCGGGGCCACCGAATCGCCGAGATAGAGCAGAACCCGCCCCTGGGTCGGGGCCCAGCCGGCCCCGGTGTCGGCCGCAAAGACCTCTATCCAGGTTTTGGCGCCGTAAGTGGTGGCTTTGCTGGGGGTGCCAGCCAGGCCGGCCAGGGCTACCGGCCGGCAGTTGTAGCCGGCGAGCTCATCGGCGCCGGTTTCCGGCGCGATGAGCGATTGGCGCAGGCTGCCGAGTCCCAACGCGCAGAGGTAGATACACAAAGCCAGGAGCCACTCCTGCCGGCGGCTTGCCTGCCGGTCCCGGCCCAGGTAACCCAGAAATCCGAGCCCTGCGGGGAGCAACACCCAGGCCAAATAGCCCGATACCAGCTCGGCCAGCCAGAGACCCAGCACAAAAAACAACAAAAGCTTCAGGAGGGGGGCATGTAGAAGTTCTTTCATGCCCACAATATCCGCCCCGCGTCTGGCGTTGCCCGGGAAAGGTGTCGGGCACGGGTAAAATCAACCTCTCATGTTTTGCAACCTGGCAAAATTGTGATAGCAATTAAATGCTTAGTGCGGGAATGTGGAATGATTGTCTTTTTTGACTATTAAATAAGACGGTTTTGGGCTCCTTTTTGCGGGAGTGTTTTGAATAGTAGACAATATTCCCCGGGACAATTCGTTTAGCGGGGTAAAGGCAGGCCAAAAAAAATCCGTCCTCAAGGGACGGATTGTCAATAAAAGGAACACACACATTATCTCCCAAACGCTTCCCGTTAGGGAAGGGTGATTGAACCGGAAGGTCCTAATCACGCGGATTAAAACCCCGGGAGAGATAAAATTGTTTGTGGGCCCTTCATTTTTTTTTACAAACTCAGCATGGCGGGGCTGTCGGCAAATGCCCAGTCGCTGACAGTCAGACCGTTGCCGGTGGTATGGCCGCCTTTAGGCGTCAGGCCATTCCCCCCGCGATGCGGGAGAGATAGCTGAGCGTCGAGACCGTTGCCGCCTCTGCCAATGCCATCGGTGGGCGAGGCCAGGCCATTGCCGACGCGATCGCCGCCCCGGGGCATGGGGGCGGCCGACAGGCAGATCAGGGCGAGCAGGACGGGGAAAATCAGATTTTTGAGGGAGGTTTGCATAGGAAATAGGGGTGGGGAAACACAAAACGTTACCTCCGGGTGAACGGCTCCCAGCCGGTCAGGTTGGGGAGATGAGCGGCTCAATGATCAAACGTGTGGGGACCCAGGATATGCGCGCCAAAGAGATTTATTCTTCCGGGGCGGGCAGGCGCATCAGCTCGATGTGGCGAAAGGCCACGGGGTGGCTCTCGGCCTGTAGGGCGATGTAGCCCTCCCGGAGCAGTCGGGGGTGTCCCTGCTCCATCAGCGCGCGGGCGAAACGATCCCCCTCGTCGAGCTGGGCCTGCTCGTAGCGGAGCACTTCCTCCCCGTTTACGCGGTGAATCACCTGGCCGTGGCCGTGCACCTCGATCTCCACCGCGACCCACTGGTCGCCATGAAAGGTGGGGGAACTGGAGTTGGTGCAGTGCTGGGTGATGAGGCTGTCGCCCATCACGATGTGGGTACCCGCGGTGCAGACATTTGCGGTGGGGCGGGAATCGCTGCCATTGCCGCCGAGGAGCTGGGCCTCGATGGCGACGAGCAGTTGCTGGTCCCGGGGGATCAGGGCCGGGTCGGGCGCGTGAAACTTGATGCCGCTGTTGCGGTAGGCCCAGGCGGGGGCTCCGGGGACCTGTTCGCCCGTGAAGCGGTACTCCAGTCGCAGCTTGAAGTGCGACAGCTTTTCGTGGTAGAACAGATGGCCAAAGGTGTTGCGGAAGGAGTCATAGGCGGCGTAGGAGACGCGTAGTTCGCCCGCCTCGACCCGGAAGGTCTCGCCGTAATTGTCCCCGAGCTGGTAGCCGGTGAGCTTAGGGGTCCAGCCGCTGAGGTCGCGGCCGTTGAAGATGAGCTCCCAGGCGGGCGCTTCCGCCTCAGGCGTGGAGCAGGCAAGCCAGGGGAGGAAGAAAATCAGATGTAAGCGGTTCATGCGCAAAGGATAAAAGGGGCGGTGGCTGGCGGGGCGCTAGGGATGTGGAGGGCCGAGCGCAGCGAGGGTCCGCAGGACGGAACCCCGGAACAGCCCGGCGGACAGCGAGGCTTGCCTCGATGGCCGCAGCGCCCTCCAGCATCCATTAAGATCCGGAATCGAAGGTAAACTACCATGACTTCGAGCTGTTTTGGGGAGCGAAGGCCTCTTTCGCATCTTGCCCCTTCGGAATGGCCTGTTTACCTTTGCGGGGATGAAATCATTTTACCGTGATCTGCGGGTAGGCGTAGTCGGCGGCGGCCAGTTGGGCCGCATGCTCATTCAGGCCGCTATCGACCTGAATGTCCACATCTCGGCTTTGGACCCGGCCGCCGAGGCCCCGGCTGCGCCTTATGCCCACCGCTTTGTGCAGGGCTCGCTGACGGACTACGATACGGTCTATCAGTTTGGGCAGGCCTGTGACCTGCTGACCATCGAGATCGAAAATGTGAACACCGAGGCCCTGGCCGCTTTGCAGGCCGAGGGGAAAACGGTCTATCCCGATCCGGCAATCATCCGCCTGATCCAGGACAAGCGGGTACAAAAGCAGTTTTACCGCGATCACGGCTTGCCCACGGCCGACTTCGTGCTGGTGGAAAACCGGGCTGAGGTGATGGCCCAGGCCGACCGCCTGCCGGCGGTCAACAAACTAGGTCGGGCCGGCTATGACGGCCGGGGGGTGCAGGTGCTGCGCACCGAAGCCGATCTGGACAAGGCTTTTGATGCGCCGGGCTTGTTGGAAGACCTGGTGCCCTTTGAGAGAGAAATTGCCGTGATCGTGGCGCGCAACCCGCAGGGTGAGACGGCGACCTACCCCCTGGTGGAGATGGTCTTTCACCCCACAGCCAATCTGGTGGAATACCTGATCGCGCCGGCTGACCTGCCAGTGGTGCAGGCAGTGCGGGCCCACGAGATCGCGGTGCAGACGGTGGAGGCGCTGGCCTACGTAGGCCTCATGGCCGTGGAGATGTTTGTCGCACCGGGGGGAGAGATTCTGATCAATGAGGTGGCCCCCAGGCCACATAATTCGGGCCACCACAGCATACGGGCCTGCTACACCTCGCAATACGAGCAGCATCTGCGGGCCATCTTGGGGATGCCCCTGGGCGATACCCGTCAGCATACGCCCGCTGCTATGGTCAACCTGCTGGGGGCGGAAGGCCATACCGGGCCGACCCGTTACCAGGGGGTTGAAAAGCTGTTAGCAATCCCGGGGGCCTATCCGCATTTTTACGGCAAAAGCACCACTAAGCCCTACCGCAAGATGGGGCATGTGACGATCCTGGACCCCGACCGGGCGGCACTGGACCACAAGGTGGAGCAGGTAAAGGCCGCCGTACAGGTGGTGGCCGCCGCCGGGGAGGCTTAATCTTCCTTGACAGGCCGGGCTGATTCGAGGCGGTAGATGAGGTCAAAAGGTTCGTCACTGAGGGCGAGTATGCCCTCGAAGGTGACGACCTGGTCGGTCTCATAGCGCAACGCAGAGTCGGTAAGGGCGAGGGACATGACGGATTCCTGCCCTGCTCCGCCACAGAAAAAGCAGGAACTGAAGGGAAAGGCCGAGAGGGCCATTTCTTTGCCCTCGGCATCCATGGGCAGAACGTAGCCTTTGATCCGGACGCGCTGGCCCTCGAGTGCCTCCAGCGTATCGCTGAAGACAGGCTTCATATAGGCGTAGCCCAGGCCATCGTCGGTCACCTTGACATATTGGACCTTGGCCAGCAGAGGCCAGCTCAGGGTAGTCTGGCCAGACAGGGGGATCGCCAGGCCTATCAGGAAACACAGGGAAATGAGAAGTCGGTTTGGCATAAGCGACTGGGTGAAATACGCGACAAGATCAGGAAGAGAGCGGGTATATGGCAAGCCCGTCTTGGCAACAAAGAGAAAAAGGCTATATTGAGAACGCTACGATTCGGGAAAGCTGTTTTGCTTTCACGTGTAACCTACTACTCATGCAGACTTTTTCTCGCCTGCTGATGGCTGCCAGCCTATGGACGCTGGTCGCCTGTCAGACAGCCCCCCCCTTGCCCCCTGCCGATGCCCTGCCTGCCCCTGACCTGACGGTACAGGGGACGTATCCGCCCCTGGAGGGCCGCCCGGCCCTGAGCCGGGACGCTATTGACCGGCAGGTGCTTTCGCACCTTATGACAGAAGGCGAATTTCGCTGGGATATGGTCGATGACCATACCCGCTGGAGTGCTCTGGTCCGTACCGACTCCATCGTGTCGATTGGTTACCAGCCCGAGGGATTTCAGGGGCTGGCTGAGCACATCCACGAGGTGGATGTGCAGGACCCGGCCTGGCGCGCGGTGCGCGAGGCCCTCATCGACTTTGTGGTCACCCAGACCAACCTCCGCAATGGGCAGGCCCTGGCGGCCCGTGACCTGCTGGCTTTCGGAGAAAGCCCTCTGCCTTATTTCAACATCAAGGTTTGGGACTATGAGCTGCTGGCGCAGCTGCGCCGGATGAAGGTTGTCCGCTATGCCGAGCCCATGGGCTATGGCACCGAGACGGATTTTTCCCGTTCCGAATCGGGCTGCGATGGCAATCCCGCCGAGAATATCCCGCCCGCGGATTACACCACCATTGCACCGGGGGCCAAAGTGTCCTGGAACTTTGCCTCCATGAACATCCAGGGCGCCTGGCAGCAGAGTACCGGCAACAACATCACCGTCGGTCTGATCGATACCGGGCTGAGTCCCGATCAGGACAAGCTCAATGGGGGCTTTGCCTCGGGCTATTCTACCAACCGTTTCCGGCAGAAGTATGGCACCTTTGTTACCGGTTGGTGGTGGTGGGCCTCGGTTGATGGCCCCAACGACGACTGTGGCCATGGGACCTCCATGGCCGGGGTGATCGCCGCCCCGCGCACCGCTTCGGGCAGTGCCGTGGGCGTCGCCTATGAAGCCAACCTTGTTTCCTACCGGGGTACCGACGATGTGGTCATCAATGAGTCGCGCGAAAAGGATGGTGTCTCGGATGCGCTCTATGCACTCGGCAGCCGCAGTGATGTGCGCATCATCAGCATGTCGCTGGGAGACGTTTTCTACAGCGGGCAGGTCAATGATGCGGTGCAGTATGCCTATAACCAGGGCAAACTGATCTTTGCCGCTGCCGGGACCTCGCTGAGCTGGACCAGCTGGTGGGGGGTGATCTTCCCCGCCAACCTGTCCACCACCGTGGCTGTAACCGGGGTCAAAACCGGCAGCAGCCTGCAGCGCTGTGACATCTGTCATGATGGGTCGCAGGTCGATTTTGTCGTCGAGATGCAGGACGCCAACGACGCCAATCGCCTGCCGATCACCCTGGCCCAGAGCGGTGATGCGCCAGGCCGGGTCGGGGGCTCGTCGGTGGCCACGGCCACCACGGCGGGCATCGCGGCCCTGGTCTGGGCCGTTAATCCCGGTCAGAACCGATCTCAGGTGCTACAGCGGATGAAGGAAGCCTCCCAGTTTTATCCGAGCCGGAACGGTTCGTTCGGCTGGGGCAAAATCGACGCCCAGGCGGCAGTCGCCGCCGTGCAGTAAGCGTGTTGGTGAAACGGGCAGCCGGAGCCTCCCTCGCCGGAGGCTCCGGTTATGCGTTGTGGCCGCGCCATCCGCGATAGCGGATGCGGGTTTCAGCCTTTTCGATCAGGCGATTGAGGATGGCCTCGGCCACCGCCTCGGCAGGCTGCGCCTGCTGCATGGCGGACAGAAAGTCCTGCTCCCGCACATCGATGCGGTAGAGGGTATTGATCAGGCGGGCATAATCCTCCCTTAGCAACCAGTTGACGAGGGCGGTCACCTGTTGAAGAAAGACCGCGCGCTGATCGGCCACCTCGGCCAGGAAGGCCTCTTCCTGGGGGGTGGCCACCAGATACTGGCGGGCCAGGCGCTGGGCCATATGGAGCGGATCATCTGCCATGGGCTATCGCTTGAGCAATTGGCCCCGGACAATTCGGGGGCCACTCGTCCAGCGATAAAGATAACTTCCAGCGGCCAGATCCCCGAGGAAAAAGGTCTTTTCTCCGGCGGTCTCATGAGACCAACTGGTGGACCATACCCGGCGTCCGCTCAGGTCGGTCAGTTCCAGTCGGGCGGTGGTTCCTGCGCTTTCAGGCGCGGGCAGCCGCAGGCTCAGCCGATCCCCAAACGGATTAGGATAGAGGACCAGGCCGGCCTCGGCCTGACGGGGAGGTGGGGGCACTTCGAGACCAGCGGGCAGTACCTGCCCCTGAATTTCGAAGTTGTCCAGCTGTATGCCTTCCTGCGGGGTGCTGCCACCCGCGCCAAACTGGATCCGGAAGCGGATCTGAGGGGTATTGGCCAGAGCGGTGATGCGGTAGGATACCTGATAGACATTGGCCGAGCTGACGGGGATTTGCCAACCCGGTTGCCCCCCCAGGGCCGCGATAGCGGCCTGATTGTACCAGCCCACATCGGCGTCTGGGTCCACGCCCTGCAGGCCGCCTAGGACTGTCCAGGTGGTGCCGCCGTCCAGGGAGTAGAGCACATTCATGCCGGCGTCGTTGGCAGCAGCCCAGTGAAAAGAAAAGCGCAGGAAGTAGTCCCCTACGGCCCCCATAAAGTCGATCGGGGGTGAATCCAGATAGTACGTTGTGTTGGCACCGTGGGTGCCATTGAGGTGGGTTACCCAGCCCTGACCGGCCCCACCGATGGGACCAAGGGTGCTGAGCAGGGCAGTGGTGGGCGTGCCCAACTCCCATTGCAGGCAGGTCTCGCTGCTGGCCGAGAAGCCCTCGGCGTCGGTATCAAAGGTCAGCACAAAGGGGATGTTCGGCTTGTCAAAGACCTGGATGTCCCGGGTGAAGGTGAGGGCCGGGTTGAGGTTGAGGCGTAGCAGCACGGTATAGGTGCCAGGCGCGGCATAGGTGTGGGTGGGATGCTGAAGCAAAGATTCCCAGGTGCCATCGTTGTCAAAGTCCCATTCCCAATTGATTCCCTGTGAGGACCGGTCGGTAAAGGTCAGCGGTTCGCCGGTGTACCAGGTGTTAAGTGCGGAAAAGAAGGCAATGGGCGTGTTGGCCAGGGCCCAGCCCATGTCGGCCAGCATCCCGAGTACGACATCGCCGGGATCGTGGATCGATTCGGCGACCTGAAGAATCGGCGTCAGCAGGGAGTGGGGGGTACCGGCAGGATAGGTCGCTTCGTCCAGGTGGATGACGCTCTGGCCCTCGACAAAGGTAAGCGGTGCATGCAGCTTGGGGGGCGTGCCGCCATGTGCCGCGGTTCCCTGGGCCCCGGCCCAGAAGAGGTTGTCGCCGGTGAGGTCGCTGCCCAGCGCAGCCGAGTAATTGGTGAGGCTGCGCAGGGCGACACCCAGCTGGTTTTCTACGAAGGTCTCGTACGCATAGGCGCTTCCGCCGTAGCAGCCACTGCCCGCGGTGCCGAGGCACTCGGCAGGGGGCAGGCCGTCGTCATAGTTGAAGGTGGCGACCACGCCCAGGCCGTGGGCGATGCCGTGCAGGACCGCCGTCGCCAGGTCGTAGGTCCCTGCTCCGGGAAGGGTCAGCGGGTCGGTGTGCCAGGCGATGGTACTGTTGATTTCAAGGGTGAAATCGGCCTCCTGTGGCCGCAGGTCGCAGCCGGCCAGGCCATTGGCGAGGGCCACGGGATAGTAGGTGCCCGCGTTGGGGATGTTGGCAAAACCGGTCACCATGACCGTGCTGGTGCGGGTGAGTTCTCCCGCAGGGAGTGCAACATAGGTGATGTCCAGGGAAATGGGAAAATCCTGGAAGAGCTTGGTGGCCCAGACATCCAGGGCAAACTGAGCCGCGGCCTGGGCCGCGGCGGGGAGGCCCGTATAGGTGGGGGTCAGGATGGCGGTGGCTGCCGCCCGGCTGGTGTTGGGGGGGGGCGCTATCCGGGTGCGGGCCGGTATGGCCGAGCCATGCAGGCTTTGGGTCTGGACCGTCCAGTCGACCTGGGCGGGGAGGGTGAGCGCGAGCCCGGCGAGTAGCCCGGTGAGGCCTAGCCGGCGGCAAGCTTCCAAAAGGCGAGTATTCAAGAT